>JAFAPL010000876.1 GCA_019247135.1 Chloroflexota bacterium
ACCCGGAGCCCGATGTCCATGAGCCGGGCGAGGACTTCGACGATCCGGACAAGGACACCTACCCGGGCTACATGACGCCTCCACCAACCCCCTTCCTGGCCGAGTCCGGCCTGAGCGGCACGCCGTTTCCCGCCAGCGTGCCGGGGCGGGTTCGCCAGGGCCAGCGCGTCACGCTCGCAGACGGCCGCGAGTGCCAGGTCATCGACGTGATCGCCTATAACAACGGCCTGACGGCCTGCCGCGTGCTCGAGATACCGAAAACGGAGTGGCCGAACTTCTTCTGATCCGCGGACTGCTCAGCGAAGCCTCTAGATAATCCGCTGGATAACTCTCGTCGTCTGGCATCTCGAACGCGTTGACCAGGCCGTAGGTCTAACGCCGATCGGGGCCGCGACTCGGTTCGCGGTGCGCAATTACCCGTCCGTCTAAAGAGCCGCACTGAAATCGCGCGGCGCTCACAACCGAGACTCAACATCCTCTGTTGCGATCCGACTCCACCAGAGGGATAGAGTTGGGGCAACAGCTACATCAAGGTTCGATCAACGCAGGTGCGGTGTCTGGAGGCACACCAGCAGCGTTGCTGACATCCAGACTGGAGCGTGAGCGTCAGCTCCAAATGGAGCGTTATCTACGCCTGCGCTCTCATCAACGAGTCACCCGGGCCCACTCCGCGTCAAACCAGACTGTGTTCTGGGAAGGGCATCGAAGACTTCGGTTCTGGAGGAGAGAACGAGACCGATGGAAGTGGTCCAAGGCGTCACAAACAGTTCTAAGCCTCTTGGCGAGCGGCTCCTGGAAGAGCGCGTGATAACTGCCGAGCAGCTCCAAGTTGCACTAACCAAGCAGCAAGAGTTCGGGGTACCGCTCGGTCGCGTCCTCGTCAGCTCCGGGTATGCCACCGAGCGCCAGGTGGCGCGACATTTGGCACGACAATCCAGCATCCCGTACGTAAACAACCTCTCTAGGTACCAGCTTGACAAACGCGTTTCGCGAATGCTGCCCTACTGGACGAAGCTTGACCAGCGGATACTTCCGCTTTGGGACGATGATGGTGTTGTCGTCATCGCGTCACCGGCTCCGCCAAAGCGCGAGATCCTCGCGGATGTAGCGCGGCTGCTCGGCCGACCGGTGCTGCCTGCTCTCGCGGCGCCACCGGAGTTCGAGGCTGCATTCGATGAGATCCACCGTGACGAGCACCTCGAGATTGCAACGTCATACCTTGCGACTGGCGCACCGGAAGATTCCGCCAAGCGGACGTTGACACGCCCGCAACGGATCTTCATTGTGGCTGTCCTGGTTTGTCTCGGCCTTGGAGCGTTATTTCAAACTCGCGCGCTCAGCATTCTGGTCACCGCCGCCGCCACCGCGTTCTATGTCGGGTTTTCACTCTACAAGCTCTACCTCGTCATGCGGGCGCTTACGCACAAGCTGGAGATTGAGACCACGGATGCGGAGATCGCAGCACTGTCGGACCGCGATTTGCCGATGTACACGCTCCTTATCCCACTCTACCGCGAAGCCGAAGTGCTGCCAATGCTGGTGCAGGCCATCGAGGCGCTGGACTACCCCAAAGTGAAGCTCGACGTGCGCCTTCTGCTCGAGCACGACGACCACGAGACCATCGGCGTGGCGCACGCCGCCAATCTACCGAGCTACTTCACACCCGTCATAGTGCCGGCCGGCCTGCCTAAAGGAAAACCGAAGGCATGCAATTACGGCATGATCCAGGCTCGCGGTGAGTACGTCGTCATATATGACGCGGAGGATCTTCCAGAACCAGACCAGCTGAAAAAAGCGATCGTTGCATTTCGCAAGAGCAGTCCGCGGCTGGGATGTGTGCAGGCGAAGTTGAACTTCTACAACCCACGCCAGAATCTTCTCACGCGCTGGTTCACGACCGAGTACAGCATGTGGTTCGACCTGGTACTGCCTGGCCTCGATGCCAGCGGAGCGCCCATTCCGCTGGGTGGAACAAGCAACCACTTCCCGATGCGGTGCTTGAACGAGCTTGGCGCATGGGACCCGTACAACGTCACCGAGGATGCTGACCTGGGTATTCGCATGTACAAGGGCGGCTGGAAGACTGCCGTTATCGACTCCACAACTTACGAGGAGGCAAACCCCGACCTGCACAACTGGATTCGCCAGCGATCGCGCTGGGTGAAGGGCTATATCCAGACCTACCTCGTGCACATGCGCCACCCGCTCCAACTACGCAAGCAGATCGGAACGAAAGCGTTCCTCAGCTTTCAGTTTCTGGTCGGTGGCACATTTTTCAGCTTGCTCGTCAACCCAGTGTTCTGGGCACTCACGCTGGCCTGGTTTGCGACGCACTCGGGACTGATCCGGAGCATGTTCCCCGCGCCTGTCTTCTATATGGGCTGCCTGGCCTTGTTCATCGGCAACTTCACGTTCGTCTATCTGAACCTCGCCGGCTGCCTGCAACGCGGGTATTACGACATGGCGGTGCACGCCTTGTTGAGCCCGCTGTACTGGGTGTTGATGTCGGTTGCAGCATGGAAAGGATTCCTCCAACTGCTGCGGAATCCGAGTTACTGGGAAAAGACGAAGCACGGTCTCTCCAGAGCACCCGCCGGTCATTAGTATGTCGCACGCAAGCGCGCATCCGCTAGACGGTTCTCGAGCTACCGTGCAGGTGATGGACACGCCCCTGGCGCGTGTCGGGCTGTGGCCGCGGATCTCGCAAGATACTCCGGTGGTCGGATTCGGGAATTCATACAGCGAGCTGCCGCATGTGAGCAGGCTGTTGCGCAGTCGCGAAACACTTCTGGTACTGGCGATCTCGAGCGCGTGGTACCTGGTAGGTGTGTGGTACCTGCTTGTGTACCTCGAATGGTTCGATCCCGACACGCTCTCTCGTATGGCGAATGCGTTTTACGTGCTGTACTCGCGGGAGCCACACCTAGCAGCTATCGGATTTGTCTGGCCCCCGGCTCTCGGGGCCGCAATGATGCCATTGCTGCTGCTGTATCCATTGTGGCCGCTGGTCGCCAGCCACGGGCTTGCGGCAGGCGTGGTTTCCGCCGTGGCTGGAGCGATGTTCGCGGCGGTGACGTTCGCGATTATGCGTGCGGCGGGTTTGCCGCGCTGGGGCTGCTGGGGCTTCGTCGGCGCGCTCTGGGTGAACCCCATGTGGTGGTACAGCAGCACGAATGGTCTGAGCGAGATGCCGTTCCTGCTCCTGCTGCTCCTGTCGATCTGGCTGCTATGGCGGTGGCTGAATGCGACTGAGCGGTCGTACCTGCCAATTCTCGCCAACGGCGCCATCTGCGCCGTCGCGTTGATGATCCGTTACGAAATGCTGGCCTGGGGAATTGCGGTGGCCGCCGTCACACTCCTGGCCGGCCTGCTCCGCCGATCCAGCGCTAAGCAACTCGACCAGTGGGCACGCGTGCATCGCGCACAGGCGCTCACTCTCGCGTTCGTTCTCCCGTGGGGATTCATCTTCTTGCTGTGGATCTTCTTCAACTGGCAGATTGTCGGTAACCCGCTCTACTTTCTCAGCAGCGCTTACGCGTGTCGCACGGGCGTGACGTGCACACCCGGCGGCGAGCCGCAGGCACTTGCGGACGCGGCAGGCTCGGGTAGTCGGACTGCGATCGCTGGACTTGCCGGCGCGGTCGGGTTTGTGGTTGGGCGCGTGGCTTACGTGAACCCGGCCCTGTTTATCTGCTTGCCGCTCGCTTGCCTGGCCGCGTTGCGCCGCGGCAGGTGGCACGGGCTGGCGCTGGCGTCACCCGCGCTGGCGGTGATGGCGATGCACGCAGGAATGCTGTACCGCGGCAACCTCAACACGCTTTTGCGTTATCACCTGCTTGGGATTCCGGCGACGATCGTCGTGATGATGTGGCTTTACGGCGGCATTGCGCAGCGCGGTGGCAGCTTGCGGCAACAAACTGCTTTGAGCGCCGCGGTAGTCGCTGCCGGCTGGGTCATGGCGGCGACCACCACGTACGCCATGGCCGACCCCAACCTGGGCATTGGAACATGGGAGGCGTTCTGGCATTTCGCTCTCGGCGTCCCGACTCACGCGTTCAACGCGGACAGGCAACTGGCGGCGTACCTCGACAGCTTCCACCTGCCTGATGGGTCCGTGCTGATCGACTCTGCCACTGGCTACGGCGTCATCGTGAGCTCGTTGCGACCGAAGCAGTTCGTCATCGATAGCGACTCGGACTTCGCGCAAGTTCTGGGACATCCAGAGGGCCGCGTCAGGTATGCGGTGGTCGGGATGGGCGACAACTTCGACATCCTGCTTGCGACCTATCCGGGGTTGGTCAACTCGGGTGTTTCGTTTGCGCGCCTCGAGCGGGAGTTCCATGGCGTGCCCCGCATGGGCGACGTAACGGAGACGGGGTGGCGGTTGTTCCGCGTCAACGGTGACGAGGCGGGCGGCGTGCCCGAGGAAGCGGAAACGCAGGCGGAAGGTACACCCGGCACGGCGGAGATGGGACCCGCAACGGCAGCCGTCACAACTGCGGTGGCGGAAGCTACACGCGCGGCGACGTCGGTTACGGCCCGGGTGGCGGAACCGACACGCGCAACGGCAACTCCTGGCAGCCTTCCACGCCTGGTGCTCGATGACCGCTTCACCGATCGTGGCGCCAGTACGCCATGGGTCGACATGCCAGGTGTTGCATGGCTGGATGCGAACGGATATCGCCTGGCGGCGGGAAATCCGAATCAGTTTGTGGCGCTCGACGCGCCGCTAGCCCAACCTTATCAGAACGTGCTGGTCACGGGTCGCTTCCACAAGGTGGGCGGCCCGTCTGGAGGCGGCTACGGGCTGATCGTCGGCGATCAGGAGCCGTCGCTGCATCAAGGACTGAAGCAACGGGGGGATTTCTATGTGCTGGAGGCGAGCGACGTTGGCGAGATCGGTGTCTGGCGACGCGTCCAGGATCATTGGCTGGAGCTGATGCCCTGGGCGCGTTCGGCGGCAGTGAAACCGGGTCAAGCGACCAACGAGCTCCAGGTCAACGCGAGGGCGAACGAGCTCACGTTCGAAATCAACGGTGCAGTGGTCGCTGATTTGACAGGAGTTGCTGTGCCTTCGGGCGAAGTAGGCGTATTTCTAGGCGGGGACCTCAACCAGGGTGTGCTGGAGAGGTTCACGGTGGAGACAGGCGATTGAGTCGAGCGGGCTGTCCGGACCGACCACTCAGCACGGCTTGTGTGCCGACAAGGAGGGAAGGGAATATGTTTGCGGAGGGTACCCGTCACGAGAGCCACAGTATCTCGGGGGTGATGCCGGCGTTCAATGAGGCGGTCGGTATCGAGCGGAGCGTTCGCCAGCTAGCGGGCGTGCTTGAACAAATAACCGATGACTTCGAAGTGCTGGTTACCAACGACGGTTCCACGGATGCAACTGGCGCTGTTCTGGAAAAGCTAAGCATCGCCGCACCCGAGCTGCGGTTACGCGTAGTCAGCCATGCGCGCAACCAGGGCTATGGAGCCGCGCTGGCAAGTGGAATCAATGCCGCGCGCAAAGAGTTGATTTTCTTCACCGATGGCGATCGGCAGTTCGATGTCACAGAGCTGGGGGACTTCGTGCACGAGCTGGACAGCGAAACGGACCTGGTCATCGGCTGGCGACGAAAGCGCGCGGATCCGCCGTTCAGATTGCTGAACGCGTGGGGATGGAACCTGGTGGTCAACGGCTTGTTCGGGTACACCGCGCGTGATGTCGACTGTGCCTTCAAGCTATTCCGGCGTCGCGTTTGGGAGTGCCTTACGGTTCGGGCGAGGGGCGCAACTTTCAGCGCCGAGTTTCTTGTCAAAGCGCGCCGCCGTGGCTTCCGGGTGAAGGAGGAGCCAGTTACGCATCTCCCGCGCACAGCCGGCAGTCCGACCGGGGCGCGACTCGCCGTCATCGCCCGTGCGTTCTGGGAGCTCCTGCAACTCTGGCGAAATCTGGACGGTGAGCTCGCTCGCGACGCATATAGGCAGTCCCTTCGCGCAGAGCTCTTGCATCAAGACGGTTAGACAAATGACAGGCCGATTGACGCGTGTAGCTGGTCTCGCTCCTTCAAGGAAACGTCTCGAGGAACGGTGGTCGCCGTCGCGTGTGCTCCGCTTCTTATGTGGGCTGGTGCTGGCGACCACGCCGCTGATGGCGACGGCGGGCGACTGGCCCACGTCGCTCCACGACCCGCAGCGCACCAGTGCAAGCTCCGATGAGACGACCCTGTCGACGAGTAATGCGGCGCAACTGACGAAGCTCTGGTCGTTCCAGACAGGCGGTACGGTCGCGTCATCTCCGTCAATCATTGGTTCGACCGTATACGTTGGATCCTGGGACGGATACGAGTATGCGCTGGACGCGGCAACAGGGACCCAGAAGTGGCGCACGTTCCTGGGGACCACTACCGCTGACCCGATCTGCTTCCCGCCCGGCGCAGGAGTGTCGTCCGCCGCGGCTATCCAGAACGGAGTCGTGTATCTCGGTGGGGGTGATGCGTACTGGTACGCCCTCGACGCGAACACCGGCGCTGTTCTTTGGCGCGTGTTCACGGGCGACAACAGTGCTGCCAGCGGCCATTACAACTGGTCGAGCCCTCTGATTTACAACGGCTACGCGTATATCGGAGTGGCGAGTCTTGGCGATTGCCCACTTGTTCAGGGGCAACTACTGCAGGTTGACCTGACCACGCACCAGGTCGTGAACACATTCAACTCCGTCCCGACCGGCCAGGTAGGCGGCGGGATCTGGACCTCTCCGAGCATTGACACCGCGACGAACACAATCTTCGTGACCACCGGCACTATCAACGACCCGAGCCAGATCTATCCGCAGGCGATGATCGCGCTCGATGCGGCCACGCTGGCCGTCAAAAGTGCATGGCAACTCCCGCAAGCGCAAGCCGGGTTCGACGCCGACTGGGGAACGTCTGCCACGCAGTTCAGCGACGCGTCAGGCAACCCCCTGGTCGCGGCGACCAACAAGAACGGCTACACCTACGCATTTAACCGCAGCAACATCGGTGCTGGGCCAGTCTGGCGCCAAACAATCGCCTATGGCGGTGGGGATGCAAGCAGCGGCGATGGAAGCGTGTCCTCAGCCGCGTTCGGGAACAACAGACTCTATGTCGCGGGTGGCAACACCACAATTGGCGGCCTCGGATATCCGGGCGGTGTTCGTGCCCTCGACCCGGCGACGGGGAACTTCCTCTGGGAGCACGGCCTCCCACACTGGGTGATCCCTGCCGTCGCATATGCGGACGGACTGCTCTTCGTTGGTGCGGGATCGACACTCGACGTGCTCGATGCTACCTCGGGTACCAGCCTCTACACGTACACGACGGGTGGAACCATCTACGGCGCCCCAAGCATCTCCAACGGGCGCGTGTTCTTCGGCTCTACCGACAACAGCGTGTATGCCTTCGGGCTCCCCAGTAACCCGCCGCCGACACCGGTTCCGGATCCAAATTGTCCAGCTGGATGGACATGCACGGATATTGGGAGTCCGGCGCCCGCCGGATCTGAGACCGTCGCGAGTGGCACCTGGAATGTGACAGTCGGGGGTAGCGGAATCGGCGGTAGCTCAGACCAGTTCCGCTTCGTCCGACAGTCCGTCAACGGCGACTCGCAAATCAGCACGCGCCTGGTCTCCCAACAGGGCACCCCCGCGACGGGCCAGGCGGGCGTCATGGTTCGTCAGAGCGACGATCCCGGTGCCCCGTACTATGCTGCCCTGCTAACCCCGCAGCACCAGTTGTCCGTGCAGTATCGCTCGCAATTTGGTGGACCGACGACCGTTGTCGCGCAGGTCACCGCAAGCGCGCCGCCACTGTATGTAGAAATCCAGCGACGAGGCGATCAGTTCCAGGCGGCCACCTCCAGCGACGGCACGAACTACACTCTCGTGCCCGGCACCACCGTGACGCTTCTTGTTCCAGCTTCGGTGACGGCTGGAGTGGCGGTCAGTTCCGCTGCCAGCGGAACCGCTACAGCGGCCTCGTTTAGCAATATTGTAACCGGCCAGCCAGGCACGACGCCGCAGCCTCCAGCCACCGCCTGCCCGACAGGCTGGAGCTGCGCGGATATCGGCAACCCCGCGCTTACGGGCGGACAATCCCTGAGCAGCGGGACATGGAACGTGCAGGGTGCGGGTGCCGACATCGGTGGATATACAGACCAGTTTCATTTCGTGTGGCAGTCCCTCCCCGCGGACGGCACGTTCAGTGCGCGCGTCGCCACGCAGACCAATACGAATCCGGCTGCCAAGGCTGGGGTAATGCTCCGCCAGAGCACGGATCCAGGCTCGCAATTCTACGCTGTGCTGGTCACTCCCAGCGATGGCATCACCATCGAATACCGAGCGAACGAAGGCATCCGCAGCACAACCATCACGAGCATTGCTGGCGCAGCCCCAGCCTACGTGGAAGTAGCACGCTCCGGAAACACATACAGTGCATACACGTCCAGCGACGGCAGTACATGGACCTTCGTCACCGGGACGAGCGTCTCGCTGAATACCGGTGGGTCCGTACTCGCCGGGATGGCTGACAGTTCGCACGCTACCTCCGCGCTCAGCACTGCCACCTTCGATACGGTCGTCCTGAGTACGACGGCTCCGCCGCCACCTGGCAACTGTCCGCAGGCTTGGAGCTGTGCTGATATCGGCAATCCAACACCGGCTGGCACCCAGTCACTCAACGGCAACACCTTTACGCTTCAGGGTGGTGGCGATGACATCTGGTCGACGGCCGACCAGTTCCATTTCGTATGGCAGTCGCTGGCGGCCGATGGCAGCGTGAGCGCGCGCGTCGCATCGCAGAGCAATACAGACGTGTGGGCGAAGGCCGGCGTCATGTTGCGGCAGACGAGCGATTCCGGCTCACCGTATTACGCGGTGTACGTGACGCCGAGCAATGGCATCAACGTCCAGTACCGTGCGAGCGCTGGCGGCACCGCCGCGAGCGCGGGCAGCGCCGTGGCTGGGACCGCGCCGGCGTATCTGCAGGTGGCCCGTTCGGGCTCGACGTTCACCGCTTACACCTCAAGCGACGGCGCCACGTGGACCCCAATCGCAGGCTCCAGCGTGTCGATTTCGATGAGTGGCGCGGTGCTGGCCGGTCTGGCTGTCACCTCGCACAACCCCGTCGACTTGAGCACGGTGACGTTTGACACGGTGGCGATTGGTGCCAGCCTGCC
>JAFAPL010000891.1 GCA_019247135.1 Chloroflexota bacterium
CAGGCAACCACGAGCGCGCTGGCCACCGCGAATGCGCATATCAAGATCTGGACGTGGGAACGCGAGAACCCGAACCTAGGCATAGCCCCATTCTTCACCAGATCGTCAAGAGTTCGCGACACAATCGTGCACGCCCAGCGCCGAAGCGGGCACAGCCTGTGCCTGCCCTGCCACAATGGCTGAGCTCATGAACGTCCAGGACGACGGCGCGACGAACGCTCTTCGCGACGGCATCGCCTACGCGGACCAGTGGCTCGAGTATCGGTGCGAGTTTCGAAACCACCCTGGCCTGGTCGTCGCCATTCAGAAGGACGATGAGATTCGGCTATCCAACGCGTACGGCATGGCCAACCTGGAGCGGCACGCGCCGATGACGACGCGACACATCTTCCGCATTGCCTCGCACTCGAAGACATTCACCGCGACGGCGATCATGCAGCTCGTCCAGGATGGTCGCGTCCGACTCGACGACCGCCTCGCAGCACACCTGTCGTGGCTCTCGACCTCGGATGCGACGATCCGCCAGACGCTGAACCACGCGAGTGGTGTCATTCGTGACGGACTCGACGCGGACTTCTGGCGGGTCGAGCACGACTTTCCCGGCCTGGAGCAACTGCGCGAGAGCGCGTCGCGACAGATTCTCGAGCCAAATACGCTGTTCAAATACAGCAACATCGGCTATGCGCTGCTCGGGCTCGTCATTGAGGCGGTCACCGGACAGGCGTACAACGACTACGTCCGCCAGCACATCATCCAGCCGCTCGGCCTGGCCGATACGGGTCCGGAAGTCGATCCGTCATTGAGTGACCGACTCGTGACCGGTTATACGCGCGCCCATCTCGGAGTGCCGCGTCGGCCGATGCCGCTCGTCATCGATACCCACGCGCTGTCGCCGGCGACAGGTTTCTATTCGACGGCTGAAGACCTCTGCCGCTACGCGCGCGCCCACTATATGGGTGAAGAGCGCTTGCTGACGGATGCGTCGAAACGCGAGATGCAGCAGCCCTACTGGGGTATCGAGCAAGCTGACGGCGAACGATACGGTCTTGGTCTGAGCGTGCGAGAGATTGGGAAACGCCGTATGGTCGGCCACGGCGGAGGGTTCCCCGGCCAGTCCACCCGCACACTGATCGACTCGCACGATCGGCTCGTCGTGGTGGTCTTCAGCAACACCAGCGCGTCGGACGGACTGGCGGCTCCGCTCGCTGAAGGCGTCGTCAAAATCATCGACTTCGCGTTGTCGCGCGCCGGCGCACCCGCGACCGACGTCGCCGCGGCGACGTACACGGGCCGATATGCAAACCTCGGCGGTGTGCTTGACATCGTCGCGGTCGGCAACGGTTTGTTCGGCATCTCGCCGGAAGCCGATGATCCCACGGCGCGCGTCAGCGAACTACACGTGGTGGACGCCGACACGCTGAAGATCGAAAAAACCGGCGGGTACGGCTCTCCGGGCGAACTGGTCCGCTTCGAGCGCGGCGCTGACGGCCATGTCCAGAAAGTGATCTGGGGCGGTGTCGGGAGTTACCCTGTCGCTGCCTTTCGCGAACGCTATCAAACGGCGCAGCGTACTCTGGTGCAAGCATAGTCGCGTCCAGATTGTTCAACTTTGCAAGTTGATTGCACTGGCTGGTCGAGCGGCAGCCCGCGTGGATGTCACCTGAAGAGCCTCGGAGGCGGGGGCTACGCGAGGCGCACCGGCTCCGTTCGCTCCAGCCGTAGAGACGATTCCAGGTCGCGCTCCACGTCTTCACGCCGCAGGCTCACCGTGTGATATCGACCGGCGACCCAATCCGCAAACTGATCGCGGTAGTGTGGACTATCCGGACGACCCGAGTTGCCGATGTTCTGGACCGCCAGGAAATGGTCCGGTTCAGCGAAATCCACCACGAGCCGATACTCCACTCCACTGACCGCGCCCATGCCGGAGGCGACTGGTCCGACGCCCGTGTTGCGGAGCGTCTCCGCACCCCCGTCCACCGGCTCGGGGCCGATGTCCAGCCAGCGTCGGTCGGGAGTGCTGAGCGGATGTTCCCAGTGCGCTTGATGGACCGCGCCCCATCGCCATTCGGATTGATTCGAGCCGAATCGCGATCGAATGCGACTGACTGCCTCCAGTGCCGCGGCATTGATCTGCTCGCTCAACTCACCAGAGAACCACGCCAGATCACCGTGTTGGATGATGCGCGCCGCCGCACCGGTTTGACCCGCCAGCAATGCGTGAAGTCTCTCGGGAAAACGCTCACGCAGCACACGGTCTTGCCAGCTTTGCATGAACGCTTCGAACAATGTCGGCGCGACGCTCTCGAGCGTATACCTGTAATCCCAGCCTGAGAGAGCGTCACGCAGGAGGACCACGTCAGTGTGCGTGCCGTTCCCGAGTAACTCGACGATGCGAGGACACAATCGCTCGGCACGCACGTTCTTCACGTCGTTCTGGAGCGCGACGTTGCTGTCGCCGTCGAGGGTTGGGGTCGTCGCGAACACCTGGTGAATCCGTTCGGCTCGATACCCGCTGCCCCAGCTGCCGTGCAGCGGGTACGGATAGTCGTCCGGCGCCACGCGCTCGTTGGCGCTGGCGACATAGCCACGCTTCGGCTCGAACGAGCTCGGCAGTCCGTCGAACGGGATATATCCCTGCCACTGATCGGCCGGGTCCTTAGTAGACCGATAGCCGCGCGCAACGCGTCCGCGGATGGGCACACGCCCAGCGCATTGATACCCGACGTGCCCCAGCCGATCGGCGTAGCCGAAATTGAAGACTGGAACTGCCCAATCGCGTAGCGCGTCGCGGAATCCGCTCCAGTCGCGGGCGCGCCCGACTGCAATGGCCGCGCGCACGTCGTCGAGGTGTTCCTGTCCGACCCAGCGCAATGACAACGGGGCATCATCTGACGGATCGAGGGTCGGCAACGTGTGATTGACAACTGGTCCGCGTACGGTGCTGCGCTGATTATGCCGAACTGGAGCCTGGCCGCGGACCAGGATTTCGACGGTGCGCTCCTCGAATGGACTCCAGCGTTCGCCGTCGCGATAGAGCGAGGCATCTGAAGGGTGGACTTCCTCGCGATACAGGTCGCGCGTGGAAGCGGCGTTGTTCGTGATGCCCCAGGCGATCGCGCTGTTGGAGCCCCACCACAATCCAGGTACTCCGGGATGGCCGGCGCCAGCGGCCGAATCCTCCGGTCCATGTACCGCGTACTCATACCAGCTGGATGGCACCCAGAACGGCTGGTGCGGATCGCTGGCCAGCAGTGCATGACCCGACCTGCTCCGACCGGCCGAGACCGCCCAGTTGTTGCTGCCGGTTGCGTCGCCCATGCCGAGCAGGCCAGGCTCGGTCGGCCGGGGGTTCAGCTGTGCCGCGTCGGGGTACGCGGCGTCAGGTGGCAGGATGCGGGCGTCAGCCGCTTCGGGTGTCAGATACGCTTCGCGCAGCTCGTCTGGCAACAGACCAGCAGCCTCGGCAATTGCAATCGTGCGTAACCGCCCGTTCAGGGACCAGAACTCCGCGCGCAGGATGGCCAGTGAGTCGCTGACCGTAAACGGTTCCGGTTCGTACTCGAGCAATTTGAATTCGGTGGGCAGGTCGGCGTCGCACTGGTCGATGTATCGATTGATACCGGCGACGAAGCTTTCGAGAATCTCGCGCGTCGCGCCGTCCGTCAGCTGGACTTCGCGCTGCGCGATCTCAGGAATGCCGATCGCACGATGCAGGAGGTCGCTTGCGACGTAGGCGGACCCGAGCAGCTCCGCCTGGCGACCGAGCGCGCGCCGCCGCAGCCAGTCCATCTGCCACAGGCGGTCCTCCGCCATGGCGAACCCGAGTCCGAAATACAGATCGGCCGTGCTCTGCGCATACACATGCGGCACTCCGGCCCGGTCACGCAGGATCTCGACTGATGTGCTCAAGGTTGGGTTTTTGAAACCTCACTGTTCATTGCGCGGTACGGGGTCGAAGAACGTCACTCAGCGCATCGAGGAGCGCTGGGGCAGTCGACTCCAGCTCCACTCGATGCTGCGCTGAAAGTTGCGCCAGCACGGCTTCACCCTCGGGGGTGAGCTCGACCAGAACTCGGCGGCGATCGTCTGGATCCTGATGACGCTGGACCAGCCCACGCGCGGCGGCGCGATCCACCAGTTCCACCGCGCTATGATGCTGGATCAGCAGCCATTCGGCGATATTGCGGATGGTGGGCGGCTGCTCGAGATCGGCGAAACCGCGCAAGGCGAGCAGCAACTGGTGTTGTTGTGGCTCGAGGCCGACGCGATGTGAGGCGCGCTCGCTGAATGCCAGGAAACGGCGGAGCTCCAGGCGAAACCGGGCAAGTGCGGCGTAGTCGAAGGCTTTCAGCGAGAGCGCACGGACTGGCACTCACTCGCAAGCCTATCGGGTGACGATAGGACGGGTCAAGGGGACCTCGAACGGCACGCGCTCTGCAATGTATCGTGTGACGATATGAGTGAGCGTGCGGGAGCTGCTATGAGTGACGTCGGGCCTCGCGTCTCGGAACTGCACACCAGCGTCTACCGCGTGCCCACCGACCGACCCGAGGCCGACGGCACGTTCGCCTGGGACTGCACCACTGTGCTGGTGGTGGAGGCAGTTGCGGAGTCTGGACAGCGTGGCCTGGGCTTCAGCTACTGTGCCGCCGCCAGCCAGTCGGTGGTACATGACTTGCTGCAACCGCGCGTGCTCAGCACGCCTCTCGACGATTCCGGCCAGATCTGGCGCAGCATGGTCGCCGGCGTACGCAATGTGGGTCGTCAAGGCATCGCCGCCACGGCGATCTCGGCCGTCGACGTGGCGCTATGGGATCTGCGCGCGAAGCTTCGCGGCATGTCCCTGTTTCAGTTACTCGGTCCGCGGCGGACCTCTGTTCCGATCTACGGGAGCGGAGGCTTTACGAGCTACTCGGACGCGGAACTGTCAGAGCAGTTGTCCGGTTGGGTCGAGCAGAAGATCCCACGCGTCAAGATGAAAATTGGCACCGACTGGGGCGCCCGGCCGAAGGTGGACGTTCACCGCGTCAGCGTGGCGCGCGAAGCGATCGGACCCGAAGCCGAGCTCTTCGTCGACGCCAACGGCGCATACACGACCAAGCAGGCGATTCGCCTCGCCGAAGCCTTCGCTGATTGTGGTGTCACGTACTTCGAGGAACCCGTCTCCTCCGACCAGTTGGATCAACTGGCGCTGATTCGGCAGCGTATCCCTCAGGCGGTCGCCGCTGGCGAATACGGCTTCGATCCGTGGTACTTCCGCGCCATGCTCCAGAGCGGCGCGGTCGACATCCTCCAGGCGGACGCAACGCGTTGTCTCGGCATCACCGGCTGGCTCGAGGCCGCCGCCGCGGCACACAGTTTCGGCGTGCCGTTCTCGGCCCACTGTGGCCCGTCGATCCACGCGCACGCCGCGTGCGCCGCGCCCGAGATTGCGCATATCGAGTACTTCCACGATCACGTCCGCATCGAACGCATGCTGTTCGACGGTGCTCTCGAACCGGTCGCGGGGTGCCTGAAGCCGGACGCTTCCCGGCCCGGACTGGGACTCGAGGTCAAACGTGCCGATGCAGAGAGGTTTGCC
>JAFAPL010000068.1 GCA_019247135.1 Chloroflexota bacterium
ACGACGCCGTGGGTGGTGCCGTGGATGCACACGCAGCTGGGGGCGGCCGGCTCGGCGGCGCTCGGCGCCTCAGCGGGACTCAAAGTCCTGATGCGCAAGGGCAAGCTCAAGGACGAACCGATCAACGTCATCGCGTTCTGCGGCGACGGCGGCGGCGCGGACATGGGCCTGTCGGCAATCTCCGCGGCGCTCACGCACGCCGAGTATCGATTTCTGGTCATCCTGTACGACAACGAGTCGTACGCCAACACCGACATCCAGTTGTCGGGGTCGACGCCGTATGGCGCGGTGACCACGTTTTCGCCGTCAGGCAAGCAGAAGCGCATCATGCACACCCGCTGGAAGAAGAACACCCCTGGCGCCCTGGTAGCGGGCCATCCGGACGCCGCGTACATCGCCACGGCCTGCGCTTCGTACGGAATCGACTTCATGAACAAGGTTCGCAAGGGCCTCGCCGCTGGCGGACCGTCGTTCATCCACACACTCGACCCGTGTCCGAAGGGCTGGCACTACGATCCGCAGCTGTCGCACGAGCTGGGCAAGCTTGCGGTTGAGACAGGGATCTGGTCGCTGTGGGAGATGGAGGACCACACGGTCAAGCTGAACGGCACGACCAGGCAGATCGCGACCAGGCGTTTTCAACGCAAACCAGTGCGCGAGTACCTCTCCAAGCAAGGGCGGTTCGCCCATTTCAAAGACGAGGATTACGAGCTCTTCCAGCGGCGGGTTGACGAACAGTGGAGCAACTGGCTGATCCCCGGCGTCGTGTCCTTCGGCGTGGAAGCTGGCACGCCAATGAACGTCCCCAGCTGATAGTCACGGGAGGTGCGCTACGAAGGCGGCGGGAGTCGGTGGAGGCCTTCCGTCGCTTTCGCCGCGTCTAGCGAGATCCTCAGGCTGTTTAGCTGCCGGAGCCGCCGCCCAGCGCGGTGACGTCCTCGTCGGAGTAACCGAGCTCCCGCAGCACTTCCCGGGTGTGCTCGCCGAGCAACGGCGGCGGACAGCGGATCTCGGCAGGCGTTTCTGACAGCCGATACGGAAACCCCGTCGTGCGCAGGTCGGGCACTTTCGGATGTGGCGTCGGCCGCGCCATCTGGAGGTGCTCGCTCTGGGGGTCGCTGAAGACTTCCGCAAGGTCATGCACGGGACCGACCGGTACCTCCGCACGCTCAAGTCGTTCGATGATCTCCGCGGTCGTCAGCGTCGAAAAGCGTTCCTCGATGGCCGCCGAGAGCGGGGCGCGATTCGTCACTCGATCGGGGTTGGTGGCAAAGCGCGGATCTTCCAGCAAGGTTGTGAGGTCGAGCGCGCGGCAGAAACGCTGCCACATCGGTTCGTTCGCCGCGGCGACGTTCACGAACCCGTCCGACGTCTTGAACATCTCGTACGGGGCGATACTCGCGTGTCGGTTCCCGATCCGTCTTGGTGCATCGCCGGTTGTGAAGTACCGACCCGCCTGGTACGTCAGCAAAGCGACCTGGCCGCCAAGCATGGACGTGTCGATGAACTGACCGCGATGCTCGGGATCGCGCTCACGCCAGACGAGCGCCGAGGCCACGGCATACGCCGCGAACATGCCTGCGCTGATATCCGCGATCGGCACCCCCACGCGTGTGGGACCGCCATGAGGGTCACCCGAAAGGCCCTGGATGCCGCCCATGCCCTGCAGAATCGCGTCATACGCCGGCTGTCTCGCGCGTGGCCCGGTCTGCCCGAAGCCGGAAACCGAGCAGTAAATCAAGGACGGTTTCAATTCGCGCGCTTGTTCATACGACAGACCAAGGCGATCCATGGTGCCTGGCCGGAAGTTTTCGACGAGCACATCGGCCGAGCAGACGAGGCGTTTCAAGGTTTCCTGACCTTGCGACGACTTCAGATCGAGCGTCACGCTGCGCTTGTTGCGGTTCACGCTCATGAAGTAGCTGCTTTCGCCAGCCACGAAGGGCGGCCCCCACTGCCGCGTCTCGTCCCCGGTGCCTGGCAGCTCGATCTTGATGACGTCGGCACCCATGTCGCCGAGCAGCAGCGTGCAGTACGGCCCCGCCAGAGCCCGCGTCAAATCGATCACACGAACGCCCATCAATGGACCCGGCATCGTGATCACGATGCGGCAACAACGCCTTGCGACGCAACCCGTACCTGCCCGGGCTCCGGTAGACTCGCTCGCAGCGATCGATGGCAGACACCCTGGAGGTCATCGCCAAGGACGTTCGTGCCTGCCGTATGTGTCGGCTGTCTCAGACACGCACGACGGGCGTACCGGGCGAAGGTAGCCCGAACGCCGAGGTCATGTTCATTGGAGAAGGACCCGGTTTCCACGAAGACCAGCAAGGCCGACCATTCGTCGGCGCCGCCGGGCAGTTGTTGACCGAGATGCTGCAGAAGATCGGTCTGCGTCGGAGTGAGGTGTTCATCACCAACGTGGTGCGCTGTCGGCCGCCCGGTAATCGCGACCCGCTACCGGATGAGCTGGCGGAGTGCGACGCATACACCCATCGACAGATCGAGGTGCTGGGGCCGAAGCTGATCGTTACGCTGGGGCGGTACTCCATGGCGCGGTTCATCGGAACCGGGCCGATGCGGGACCTGCACGGTCGCACGCGGGAGTGGAACGGCATTACCTGCCTCGCCATGTATCACCCTGCCGCGATCCTGCGCACGCCTACGCCAGAGATGCGGCGCGTTTACGAAGAGGACTTCGCCAGGATCCCGCTGCTGCTCGCCGAGGCGCGCAAAAAACGCGTTCCCGTAGCGGTCGCCGCACCGGACCCTGAGCCGGTGGCGGCGCTCGATCAACTGCCGCTGTTCTGATGCAGCATCTTGAATTCGCGCCGGAGCGCGACGAGCGTTGGCCACTCGTCCGCGACGGCGCGGCAGTCGTGGCCCTGGCGCTTGCGGCGTTGTGCGCCGTCGTCCTGATGCTCCCGTCCGAAGGCCGAGTCGCGGCGCCACTGCATCAAGCGTTGGTCGCCCTCCTCGGACAGGCCGCGTTCGTGCTACCCGTCGCGCTCTGCGTTGGCGGCGTCCTGCTACTGGTGCGCAGCGTGCGGCCCACGCTTAGGCTGCCGAGAGGGCGGATCGTGGGACTGTGCGTGCTCGCCATAACCGTCGTCGCGGCCGAGGACCGTTTCGCGCCCAACGGCGGTGGCATCGTCGGCGCGTGGCTCAGCGGGCAGCTCGAAGACCTGCTCGGCGGTCCGGCGGCAGCGCTGGTGCTCCTCGGCGGACTGCTGTGTGGAACGCTATTGACGTTCCACGTCCGCCTTCGAGAACTTGCACGCTTGCGGCGTCGCAGCGCCGACCAACCGGTGAAGGTCTCGCCCTGGCTCTTCGCGGTGCCGCGGTGGCATCGCCTGACAATCGGGCAGCCCAGACCTTCCGAGCCCGAGGACGGCCGTGCAGCGAGTTAGCTCTGTCCCGACGGTCGCGCGGCCGCCCAGGCTGCTCAGCGTCAGGCGTGTGCTGGCGCCGGTGATGCTCTGGCCCGCCATCGGCCTGCTCGCGATCTACGCGGTCTGCTACGTCCAGTTCGCCCTGCAGCTCGCCAGGTATCCATTCGACATCGACCAGGGAGAGGGGTACGACGCCTGGAGCGCGTGGCTGCTCAACCTCGGCCAGCTGCCATACGCGACGAATGCCACGTACCCGTACTACTCGTCGAATTACCCACCACTCTGGAGCTATCTGGTTTCGATCCCCCTGGCCTGGATCGGACCCGACGTGATGGCGGCCCGGCTGGTCTCAACGGCCTCGGCGCTCGGTTGCGCTGTCGTTCTCGGTCTGGCTGCACGAAGGCTGGCGGGTCGCACTCTCGCGGGGCTGCTGGCGGGCGGCTTCTTCCTGGCCTCGCCGTACGTCTTTCATACGACCCCGCTGGCACGGGTGAACAGCCTGGCGCTGCTATTGGCACTTGTGGGCATCTCGCTGTTGGAAGCGCCCACGCGAAAACGCGTGATCTTCGGCAGTGTCGCGCTGGTCGCGGCCCTGTTTACGAAGCCGACGACGCTGGATGCCGTCGTCGCGGCCATCGGCTGTGCACTGCTCGTGCGACCGCGCCACGGCTTGCTCGCGGCTGGGCTGGTGGCTGGGATGGGCGCGGCGTGCCTGGCAGGCTTCCAGGCGCTCACTGGCGGTGCGTTCTGGGTGAATGTCGTCGCGGGCAATGAGAACCCGTTCGACTCCGCGCAGCTCACTGCGTACATGACGAATTTCTCGTTACTGCACTGCGTGCTGCTCGTGCTCGCAATCGCCGAGGCGGGTTGGCTGGTACGCCGCAAACAGTGGTCGCCGTGGGTGCTGTATCTGGTCACCGCCGGGGCAGCCACCGTGTCAGTTGGTAAGTGGGGAGCGGGCGAGTCGTATTTTCTGAGTGCGATCGCGGCCGTGTGTGTCCTCGCGGCGAGCTGGATCGTGCGATTCGTCGACAACGCCCAATCGCTGCACGTCCGCACCGCGCTCAGCGCGGCAGTGCTCTTGCAGGGGCTGCTGCTGTCGCATTCGATCGTCAGCGCCGCCGCCCCGTGGCTGCCTGACCGCGGCCCGCAGAGCGAGTACCTCGGCCACGCCCCGACTCTCGAGGATCTCATCGCCGGGAACGAGATCGTCACCGAAATCAAACGCGCACACGGTCCGCCATTAGCCGAAGATCCGAGCTTCGCCGTGGTGGCAGGCCAATCCGTCGTCGGGAACGCGACGCATCTGCACAACCTGTACGCGGCCGGCCTGTGGGATCCTGCTCCGCTGGTCTCCGAGATCCGAGCCCACCACTACGGCATCGTCATCCTCAATGCGGAGCTCTACCCAGAACCGGTACTGGCGGCCATCGGCCAGAGCTACTTCGAGGAACGTACCGTCCGCGTGAGCGGCGCGACGTACCACCTTTTCCTGCCCGGCACCCAGTGAGCCAGACCTCAGCACTGCCCCTGTATGCCCTGACCCCGATTACGCTCCGCGCCTCCGTCGTCGTCCCGTGTTTCAACGAGCGGGATACCGTGAACGAGCTCATCGACCGCGTCATGGCGGTGCCGATCGAGAAGGAGATCATCGTCGTCGACGACTGCTCGACGGACGGCACACGCGAGCTGCTGGTCCAGCGTGCCCGAGAGCGAGGCGACATCAAGCTGCACCTGCGCAACCGCAATGGCGGCAAAGGCGCGGCCGTCCAGGATGGGCTCAAGTCCGCGGCTGGTGACGTCGTCGTGATCCAGGACGCTGACCTCGAGTACGATCCGGCCGACTACCCCGTGCTGCTGCGGCCCATTCAAACGGGCAAGGCACGAGTGGTGTACGGCTCGCGCTTCCTGGGCGAGCACAGGGCGATGTACTTCTGGCATGCGCTCGGTAACCAGAGCCTTACCCTGCTGTGCAATGTGCTATTCGATACGACGCTGACCGACATGGAGACCTGCTACAAGGTTTTCACCATCGACATTGCACGTCGGCTTCGCCTGCGCGAGAAGGGCTGGGGCTTTGACCCCGAGATCACCGCCCGCATTCTGCGCATGGGCAATCGCATTTACGAGGTGCCAATCTCGTACGCGGGCCGCGAGTTCAACGAGGGAAAGAAGATCTCCTGGCGAGACGGTTTCGTCGTCCTGTTGACGCTGGTTCGGTACCGCTTTCTCCCGTGATCCGATCGGCGGACCAGGCGGTCGCCGCGCCCGCGTCGGCGCGTGCCTCGAGCACTGGCGCACGTCGGCGCGCGCTTGTTTCGAGCCTCGCGGGACCAGACGCACTCGCCGCGGTGGGTCTGCTACTCGCGGCGCTCGCCTTCTACTACCCGCTGGTTTTTCTCGGCCGTGTCCTGGTCGACTACGACGCGTTTGTCTTCTTTTATCCGCAGCGCGTCTACCTGGCCAGGTCACTGCTCGAGGGTCGTCTGCCGTTGTGGGACCCGGCGCTGTTCATGGGTGCCCCATTTCTGGCAAATCCGCAGACGGCCGTCCTGTACCCGCCCTCATGGCTGTTTGTGTTCGGCCCGGTGGCCGCGGCATACACGGTCCAACTGGTTCTGCACGCTTTCCTGGCCGCGCTGTTCACGTACCTGTTCGCGCGGAAGGCATTCGGTGTTCACCCGTTGGCGGCGGTGATAGGCGGTCTTGCGTATGCCTTTGGCGGGTTCGCAGTCGGCCAGGTTGGGCATCTGAACCAGATCAGCGCCGCGGCATGGTTGCCAGCGGTGTTGCTGGCCTACGACCACTTCAGGGTACGACGGCAGATGCGGTTTCTTGCGTTCGGCGCGCTGGCGATCGCCATGCAACTGCTGGCCGGTCATCCGCAAGAGACGTATATGAGCCTGATCGTGCTTGGCCTCTACGGCGTGGTGACCGCGCCGTGGCGGCGCCCGCGCGAACTCGTGTGGAACGCGCTCGCGGGCTGCGGGTTCTGCTTGCTGGGCGCGGTGCTCGCCGCGGCGCAGTTGCTGCCGACTCTCGAGCTTGCCCCGCTCTCGATCCGCGGCGCGGGCGTGAACTGGAGCGACGCGGTGGCTGGCTCCTTGCCGTCCTACCTGGCCGTCCGAGCGCTGCTCCCGCCGTACTGGCTGTACGTTCCATATACCGAATACCTCGGCTACGTCGGGGTGGTCCCGGTTGTGCTGGGCCTGGTGGCGCTGGCCACCGCACGCGGTCGGCCCGTCATCTTTGGTGTGTTGCTGTGCTTTCTCGGCGTGTTCTTTGCGCTCGGCGAGAACAATCCGTTGTACGCCTGGTTCTTCTACACGGTGCCTGGCTTCGATACGTTCCGTGTTCCAGCGCGCTGGTTACTGGCATGGGAGTTCGGCGCGGCATTGATGGCGAGCCTGGGCGCAGACTGGATCAGCCGCGGCTCACAGTTGTCGCTGCGACGGGTCTCATTCTTGGCGCGCGCGGGTCTCGTCCTGCTCATCGTGGTCGCGGGCGTGTGGTGGCAGCGCGAATCGGGTGAACCGTTTCCGCAGCGCCGCACCCCGTTGCTGTTCCTGGCGCTCGGGCTAGCGACGCTCGCGCTGTGCGCGTGGCCTCGGCTTGGCCGACCGATCCTCGCCGTGGCGGCGCTCGTGGCGATCACGGCGGGCGAGTTATGGGCCGTGAGCGCCGACTCGCCGGCTCGCCTGGCGCCGCCACCCTCGTTCACGGTCGGCGAAACCACTCAGTGGCTGCAAGAGATGGGCGTGACCGACAGCGAGCGCCTCTTGAGTATGGCGCGGCCCGAATACGTGCCAGCCATCGAGGACAGCGTGCGCATGCAGCTCAGTGGGATGCGGCCCGAACTGATCGACTCGGTGCTGATCGCGCAGAAGTGGCGCGACACGCTTACGCCCAACATCCCATTGGAGTTCGGCTTGAACACCGCCGACGGATATGACGGTGGAGTGTTGCCACTGCTGCGCTGGTTCCAGCTGAGTGGCGTACTGGTCGACAATCCACGCAGCGATGGCGTGCTGCTTACGCGCCTGAACAGCGTGCCTGATGATCGAGTGCTCGACTTGCTCGGCGTGCGGTACGTGATCGCCAACGCCGAGACCGACGTTCGCGCCGATATGCAGACCGTCGATTTCAATGACCTGCTGCTGTTCGCGCGGCCTGACGCGGTTCCGCGCTCGCTCGTTGTCTTTGGCTGGAGTAGCGCGCCAGACGACGACGCCGCCCTGGCGCGCCTCGCGGCGGCCAACTTCGACTCGAATCGCGAAGTGGTCGTCTCGGGCGCTGTGGCTGCTCCAAACGGAGGCGCTACAGCGCCCCTGACGGTGACGCCAGACATCCAGCAGCCGGAGAAATGGCATGCGCACGTCTCGCTTACGCAGCCTGGGTATCTGTTGCAGCGCGAGGCGTGGTATCCCGGCTGGCGGGTTCGGGTCGACGGCCTGGACACTCCGATGCTTCGGGCCGACCTGCTCTTTCGAGCAGTGCCCTTGCCCGAGGGCGAGCATGACGTCACGATCTATTTCGATTCCGCCAGCTTCGATCGGGGCGCCCTGCTCAGCCTGCTCGGCCTGCTGGTGGTAGTTGCAGTGCTAGCCTGGCCCTTGCTGGCGCCTCACCTCAGGCGACGGTCATATGTCTGAAACACCAACCAACGGTCACGTGGTTCTCGAACAAGCCGACCGCGATCTGGCGGCCGACCTGGTGGCGGTGTTGTTCGCCGCGGCCGGCCCGTTGAACGTTGAAGAGGTCGCGCGCGCACTGGCCGTGTCCGTCGACACGCTGTCTGAGAACTTCGACGTGCTCGTCCGCGAGCCGCCGCGCGGTCTGGCCGTTCAACGTCACGGAGAACAACTGCAGCTGACCACCGCGCCTGGCTGCGCCGCGGCCGTCGAGCGGCTGCTGGGTGCTCCGCCACCTGCGCGTCTCTCGCGCGCGGCACTGGAGGCACTCGCCATCGTGGCCTATCGCCAGCCCGTGACGCGTGGTGACATCGACGCGGTGCGCGGTGTCAACTCCGACTCCGCGGTGGCGACGCTGTTCGCCCGCGGCCTGGTGGTCGAAGTCGGCAGACGCGAGACGGTCGGTCGCCCTGCGCTGATCGCGACCACGCCCGACTTCCTGCAGTACCTGGGGTTGAGCTCGCTGGAGCAGCTGCCGCCACTGCCTTCCACGACAGAGACCTGAAACGTTGCTATACTCTCTGGGCCGCGTGGCTCCTGCGCCCGCGGCGTCTTGTTGCGCCGTGCGCAGCGTGATGCTGGAGCCAACGGAGATAGTCAGCTTATGTACGCCATCGTCGAAACTGGGGGCAAACAGTACCGGGTTCAGCCGGGCGATACGATCGCCGTGGAGCGCCTGAGCGGCGCCCCAGGTGAGACACTCGACCTCGAACGCGTGCTGCTGCTCGGCGGCGATGGTGCAGAAACGCGTGTCGGTGCGCCCGGGGTCGCGGGCGCGGTCGTGCGGGCCGAAGTGGTCGAGCACGCGGTGGGCGAGAAGATCATCGTCTTCCGCTACAAGTCCAAGGTTCGCTATCGGCGCAAGACAGGCCATCGTCAGCGGCTGACGCGGCTGCGCATCACGGACATCCTGCTCGACGGCGTGTCCCACCGATCGCCAACGGCAGTCGCGCCCGTGCGCGAGCCTGTCGTCGCGGAACCGGCAGTCGTGGAACCGGTAGTCGTGGAACCGGTAGTCGTGGAACGGCGGTACGCACCTGAGACGGGTGCGCCGCTCGAAGCAGTCGAAGCAGAATTGCCAGCAACGGCCGCCGAAGCAGATCCAGAGCCCGAGGACGCCGAAGCAGAACAAGGAGAGTAAGTACAGATGGCACACAAGAAAGGCGTCGGTAGCTCCCGCAACGGCCGCGACAGTCAGGGTCAACGGCTGGGGGTCAAGCGCGGTGACGGCTCGCTGGTCAGGGCCGGTTCGATCCTGATGCGCCAGCGCGGCACCGTCGTGCAGCCTGGTCGCAACGTGGGAATGGGACGCGACCATACATTGTTTGCATTAATCGACGGCCAGGTCCGTTTCGAACAAGCAACGAAAGAGCGCAAGCGCGTCAGCGTGTACGCGCTCGCACAGGTCTGAAAGCCAGACAAAGGGCGCACCATGAAATCCGGCATCCATCCCGACTACCAGGTCACCACGATCACCTGCGGCTGCGGCAACTCGTGGCAGACACGCTCGACCAAGCAGAACTTGCACGTCGACGTGTGTTCGCAGTGTCATCCTTTTTTCACGGGTGAGCAGCGCCTGGTTGACACCGCCGGCCAGGTCGAGCGCTTCCAGCGGCGACTCCAGCAAGCAAAGAAGCGCTAACACCCACAGCGTATGAGCGCACCGGCGCCGCTGACTCCTGTTAAGCCGGCGCCGACGTTGCGCACGCCGAAGGTCGCGTACGGCGGCCAGGCTGTGCTCGAGGGGGTGATGATGCGCGGCCGCGCATTCATGTCGGTGGCCGTGCGCGCACCCGACAAGAGCATCGTCGTCCGATCTGAGGCATTACCGCGCCACCTGTACGGCGGCGTGATTCAGAAGATTCCATTCGTGCGTGGTCTGACGATGCTGTGGGACTCGCTCGGCCTCGGCATGAAGGCGCTGATGTTCTCGGCCGACATCCAGATGCAGGAGGACTCCGAAACTCGCCCGTCCGAAACGGCTTCGGAACCGAGTCTGAGCAAGCCGCTCGCCTGGACGACAGTCGTCGTGGCGCTCATCTTCGGTATCGGCGTCTTCTTCGTCACGCCGCTGGCCGTTGTCGGCGTAGCGGAACACTTCGTCGGCGCCCACTCACTCTGGAGCAACCTTGCCGAGGGTCTCATCCGACTGATCTTGCTCGTCGGGTATGTAGCGCTCATCGGGCTCATGCCGGATGTGAAGCGCGTGTACGCGTACCACGGCGCGGAACACATGACCATCCACGCGTGGGAGCACAACGATCCGCTCGATCCCAACCATGTCAGCCAGTACCCGCCAGCGCACCCGCGGTGTGGGACGGCGTTCTTGCTCGAAGTGGTGGCGATCTCGGTGGTGCTGTTTGCCCTGCTGGGCACGCCCGATCTCTGGTTGCGTGTCCTGTCACGGATTGTCCTCATCCCGGTGATCGCCGGCATCGCCTACGAGCTGCTGCGACTGGGTGGACGCTTTCCGAACAGTCCAATCATGAAGATCATCGTGGCGCCCGGTCTTCTCCTGCAGGCGCTCACGACGCGATATCCCGACACGTCGCAAATGGAAGTAGCGATCGCGTCGATGAACGAGCTTCTGCGCCGCGAGAACGAGAAGAAAGTAGGTACTTAGCGGCGCCGGCTGCGGAGCTCTGACCAGACCTCGGACGGGGTCATGCCCTGCTGGGCCAGCAGCACGAACGTGTGGAACCACAAGTCCGCGATTTCGTGCGCAAGCTCCGCGCGGTCGGCATTTTTCGCCGCGATCACCACTTCAGTCGCCTCTTCGCCGACCTTTTTCGCGACGCGATCGACGCCTTCCGCGAGGAGCCGCGCAACGTACGACTCGGCCGACCCGGACCGCTGACGTTCCAGAATCGTCTGCCACAACACGCCTGCGGCCTCACCGTCGGTCTCCCCAGCGGGTAGCTCGTCCAGCGTCTCGAAAAAGCACGACGGGGCGCCCGTGTGGCAGGTCGGCCCATGCGGCGCACACAGATAGACCACCGCGTCCGCATCGCAATCGACCCGGAGCCCCTTCAGCTCCAGGAAGTTGCCGCTGGTTTCACCCTTCTGCCAGAGCCGCTGCCGACTCCGACTGAAGAACCACGCTTTGCCACTTTCCAGCGTCTTCTGGACAGCTTCGCGGTTGGCGTAGCCAACCATCAGGATCTGACCCGATCGGTGGTGCTGCACGACCACCGGCAGCAGCCCGTTCGCGCCGAACGCCAGCTCGTCGATCTTCACAGACGCACCGGCACGCCGCGCTCGGCGAGGTATTGCTTCGCTTGCTGCACGGTGAAGTCGCCATAGTGAAAGATGCTGGCGGCCAACGCCGCGTCGGCGCAGCCCTCGCTGAGCACGCGATATAGATCATCGAGTTTGCCAGCACCACCGCTGGCGACCACGGGCACAGCCACAGCGTCGGCGATCAAACGCGTCAAGGTCAGCTCGTAGCCTTCGCGCGTGCCGTCCGCGTCGATGCTGTTGACCACGAGTTCCCCTGCCCCAAGCTCGACTCCGCGGCACGCCCAATCGAGCGCGTTCATCCCCGTCCGTTTGCGCCCACCGTGCGTCACGATCTCGTAGAACTGCTCATCCGCGTTCCACAACACGTCCATCGACAGGACGATGCACTGCGAGCCGAAGCGATCGGCGCCCTGCGCAATGATTTCTGGATTGAGCACCGCCTGCGTATTGACGCTGACCTTCTCCGCGCCAGCCCGCAGCAGCGTTTTCATCTCGTCGACCCCGCGAATGCCTCCGCCTACGGTGAGCGGGATGAACACTTGTGAGGCCGTGCGCTCCAGCACGTCGACGATCAATCCGCGATCCTCCGCCGATGCGGTGATGTCATAAAACACGAGCTCGTCGGCGCCCTGACGGTTGTACTCGGCGGCGAGCTCGACGGGATCGCCCACCACACGATCCGCCGAGAACTTGACGCCGCGGATGACCTTGCCCTGATTGACGTCAAGGCACGGGATGATGCGACGTGTCAGCATGTTTCGGCCAGTGCGTCCCTGAGCTGAAGCTGGCCCGTGTACAGCGCCGTGCCGATGATGGCGCCTTCCGCGCCTGCTTCGCCGAGCTGTCTCAAGTGCTCGATTGAGGAGACGCCGCCGCTCGCGAGCACGGCGAGCACGTCCGCAATCTGACGCGTGCGCTGGATATTTGGTCCGCCGAGCATGCCGTCGCGCTCGACGTCGGTGTACAGGACCCGCCGCACACCTTTCTCCCGTAGTTTTTGACAGAACGTAACCGCGTCCAGGTCGCTGGTCCGCTGCCAACCGTGCGTGGCCACCATGCCGTTGCGCGCGTCGACCGCAACCACGAGGTGGTCCGCGCCGACGGTGTCCACCCAGCGCTCGAGCTCGTCCGCGTGCTCGACGGCCGCCGTACCGAAAACGACGCGATCAGCGCCCTGGCGCAGCAAGTCGGTCGCTACCTCGAGGGAGCGGACGCCGCCGCCGACCTGAACGGGTATTCGTGCCGCCCTCAGCAAGCGCTGGATCACGTCCGCATTAGCACGCATACCGGAGCGTGCGCCGTCGAGGTCGACGATGTGTAGCCGCTCGGCTCCTTCGGCTTGCCAGCGTTGCGCCATGGCGACGGGCTCGTCGCCGAACTGCGTCTCCTGGAGAAAATCGCCCTGCAGCAGGCGAACACACCGCCCGCCCCGAATGTCAATGGACGGGATTGGCTGACAGCGTGTCACGTCGTTCGTAGTGGACGGCAGCGATGCGCCCGAAATTCGCGTAGATGCGCAAGCCGAGCTCGGCGCTCTTCTCCGGATGAAACTGAGTCGCGAGGACGTTTTCGGACGCGACGATCGCGGGAAAATCGATCCCGTGGTCGGAAACGGCGAGCGTGACTTCGTCGTCGGCTGGTTGAGCGTAGTAGGAGTGCACGAAATAAAAGAAACTGTCGCCCGGGATGTCCCGGAGCAGCGGATGGTCGTAGCGGAAGCGAACCGAGTTCCAGCCGATCTGCGGGATTTTGAGTCCGGGCGCGTCTGGGAACCGCTTGACGGTGCCACGCAGCACGCCCAGGCAGTCCACCCCACCGCCTTCTTCGCTCGAATCGAACAGCAGCTGCAGGCCGACGCACACGCCGAGGAAGGGTCGCCCGCTCGCGGCGTACTCGCGCAGCGAGCCGACCAGGTCGCGCTGCCGCAGTTTTCGCATGGCGTCCTGGGCCGATCCGACACCCGGCAGGACCAGCGCCTCGGCACGTTCTACGACTCTGGGGTCTTCCGTGATGAGCGTGCGTTGTCCGACGGCGAGCAGCGCGCGATTGACGCTGTGGAGGTTGCCCGCGTCGAAGTCGACCACGGTGATCAACGGCCCACGCTGGCCTTCCGCCTGCTGCATATCAGCAACTCCCCGCGGGAGCATTGACTGCATCTGGCCTGAGATCACCACAGCTCGCGAGGACCATCTCAGGCCGCCGCCTCGGCGCGTCCCACGCTCCAGGCAAGATACGCCTCGACGAATCCGTCCAGGTCTCCGTCCAGGACGCCGTTCACGTCGGTCGTCTCGTACGCGGTGCGCAAGTCTTTGACCATGGTGTACGGGTGGAGCACGTAGCTGCGAATCTGCGTGCCGAAGCTCGCATCGATGTGCTCGCCACGCAGCTGCGCCATCTCGGCTTCCCGCTTCTCCAGCTCCATTTCCACCAGACGGCTCTTGAGCAGCCGCATGGCGTTCTCACGGTTCTGCAGCTGTGAGCGCTCCGTTTGCGCGGTCACGACGATGCCGGTCGGCTTGTGCCGCAGTCGCACGGCGGTGCTCACCTTGTTGACGTTCTGTCCGCCCGGCCCGCCCGAACGGTAGGCCTCGAACTCGACGTCTTCCTCTTTGACGTCGATAGCCGCCTGCTCGCCCACGTCCGGCATGACTTCGACACGCGCGAACGACGTCTGGCGGCGGTGCGCCTGATCGAATGGCGACAACCGAACGAGCCGGTGATTGCCCCGCTCACCTTTGAGATAGCCATACGCGAAGGCGCCGCGAACGGTGAACGTCACGCTCTTGTAGCCCGCCTCCTCGCCTTCCGCCAGATCGAGGATGTCGGTCTTGTAGTCGTGGCGCTCGGCCCAGCGCAGGTACATGCGCATCAGCATCTGAGTCCAGTCCTGGGCATCCACCCCGCCCAGGCCGACCGTGATCGTCACGATGGAGTCCGAGCGGTCATACGGACCATTCAGGCGCAGTTTGAACTCGAGCGCATCCACTTGTCTGGTCAATTTGTCCGTCTCGGGCTGCGCTTCCTCCAGCACCGTCTGGTCGGCTTCGAGAGCCGCGAGCTCGACCAGTTCGAGCGTGTCTCGGGTGCGGCGCTCGACGTCCAGCCAGGGCTCCAGCTCTTCGCGTACCGCGGCGAGATCGCGCATGACCTGCTGAGCGGCCGCCTGATCGTTCCAGAGATCTGGTGAGGCGGCTTGTTTCTCGAGTTCGTTCAGCCGCGTCTGTTTGCCCGGAGCGTCAAAGACGCACCAGTAGCGTAGAGATGCGGGCGTGAAGGCCCTCCAGCGCCGCGCGCAGTTCGTCCACGGGCACAGGCATGGTGAGCGCGATCATAGCAAACGGCGCCTGCCGATCGCGGCGGTTCTGCTGGTGCCGAGCGGCGATCCTCGGTTGCCGCCTGCGTCACCAGGTGCCGCGGGTCTTGCTGATCGGCCCGCTGACCGATAATGTGCGCCGCAGTGGTCTACTGGGCGCACGTCATCGGTAGCTTCCTGATGCGCTACGTGCCGGTCGAGATTGCGTATCGTCTCGCGGCGGGATTGACGCCGCTCGCGCTGCAGCTCTTCGCGCGTGGGTACTTCGACCGGGCGACGTCCAACATGCGGCAGGTGCTCGGGCCGCACGTGGACCCTCGCGAAGCGCGCCGCCTCACCCAGGCCGCGTTCGCCAACTACGCGCGCTACATGGTCGACCTGGTGCGCTTGCCGCACCTCAACCCTCGCGACATCCTGCAAACCATTCGCATTGAGGGCTGGGAGCACGTCGACTCGGCCTTCGCCGCCGGCCGCGGGGTGGTCTTCGCGACCGGCCATATTGGCAACTGGGACCTGGCCGGCGCGGCGTTCGTGGCGAATGGTCACCCCGTGAATGCCCTGGTCGAGACGCTCCGGCCGGCGCGCTGGAACGAACGCGTTCAACGCACGCGTACCGCCGTTGGCGTCAAGGCGATCCCGATCGAAAGTGGTCTGCGCGACATGCTCTCGGCGCTGCGAAAACGGGAAGTCCTGGCCGTCCTCGTCGACCGCCCGGTCCCCGATGGGGTGCCCGTGACGTTCTTTGGCAGAACCACCCGCGTGCCCGGCGGCGCCGCGACGCTGGCGCTGCGCACTGGCTCACCCGTCGTCCCCGCGGCCCTGGTCCGCGATCCGCACGGCCCTGGTTTCGTGGCCCATATCGGCCCGCCGATCATCGGCGGTCAAGGCGACGACGCGACGATCGTGATGCAACGGATCATGAACTGGCTGGAAGGCATCATCCGCCGCTACCCCGACCAGTGGTTCATGTTCCGCCACATGTGGCCACCGATCACCTCGAGCAGTTGACAGGCTAGCGAGCTGGTAGGACACTCCTCCACTCTTCGGGCTTGACGATTCAGCCTGCATTTTGAGTTGACGATGTGGAATTCGTTTCCAAAACGATTTATTTTTTTACTTTGTTGCGGGGCGGAATCGATTGCGATGGGCTGGACATCTAAGCAAGAACGAAACGAGTATCAACGGGCGTATCGCCGTGCGACAGGCGTGAAGCCACGGGTACTGCGCGAGAAGGCGCCGTGCGAAATCTGCGGTCACGCGATGAGGCTTCAGAATCGGCGAACCTGTACGGCGAAGTGCTATGCGGCGTGGGTCTACCAGCACAAGACCGAGGCGTGGCTTGCGGGACAATTGAACCCCACTGATACGCACGGGCAGGGGCGCGTCCCGCCGTGGATCAAGCGTTGGTGGGTCGGCGAGTTCGGCGAGCGGTGCTCACACTGCGGCTGGGCGGAGCACAACGGGTTCACGGGAAAGATCCCACTCGAGTGGGACCATATCGATGGCGACTGCTCCAATAACAGGCGAAACAATCTGCGGCTTCTGTGCCCCAATTGCCACGCACTGACCGAGACGCACGCGAGCGCGAATTACGGCAGGAGTAAGCGGCGGCGAAAGTGGGCTGGTGTGGTGATGATCAACAGCCCGGCGACCCCGAGTGGACTCGAACCACCGACCTTCGCGTCCGGAGCGCGACGCTCTATCCGCTGAGCTACGGGGTCGGGTGCGCGTTGGATTGTAGCGTACGGGCCACGTGGAGAACTCGCTGAAAGACTGTCACCGTGGTCAGGACGGCGAGGAGTGCGAGGATGAGGACCAGCGCCTGGGGCAGGATGGGGGCGAGGAGGAGGCCGATGCCCAGAGCAATGATGCGTTCGGGGCGCTGGAACCAGCCAACCTCGGCGGCCTGAAGGCCGACGCCCTCGGCGCGGGCGCGCGAATACGAGACCATGAGCGAGCCGACCAGGGC
>JAFAPL010000083.1 GCA_019247135.1 Chloroflexota bacterium
GGAGCACGGAATCGACCTCGCCAGCGTTGAAGGAACTGGCGCCCAGGGCCGGGTTACGCGCAGGGACGTCGAACGCGCCATGGCCGTCGGAAGTACCTCATCAGCGGCGGCTTCTGCTCCCCCACAAGCTCCTGCAGAGCCTGCAGCAGCTCCTCCCGAGCCTGCAGCAGCTCCGCCCCGACCATCAGCTCCCGCACCGTCGCCGACGCCGGTGTCGCAGCCCGCGACAGCGGCGGGTGACGAGGAGCGCGCCCTCACGCCGATGCGCCGGGCAATTGCCGACCACATGTCTCGCGCGCGGAGTGACATCCCCGACGCCTGGTCGCTGACCGAGATCGACATGACGCGCCTCGTCCGTCATCGCGAGCGCCTGCAGGCCGACTGGCAGGCCCGCGAGGGCTACGAGCTGACGTACCTGCCGTTCTTCATCAAAGCCGTGCTCGCGGGACTACGCGCCGTGCCCGAGCTCAACGCGACCTGGCAGGGCGATCACCTCACCATCCATCGCGAGTATCACCTGGGGATTGCCGTCTCGATCGAGGCTGGCCTGGTCGTGCCAGTCTTGCGTCAGGCGGACCAGTTGAGCGTGGCCGGAATCGCCCGCGCGCTTCGAGAGATCGTCCACAAGGCGCGTGGCGGCCGACTCGGCGCCGACGACCTGCAAGGTGCGACGTTCACGGTGAACAACCCCGGCTCACTCGGCTCGATCATGTCGCAGCCCATCGTCCCGCTGGGTCAAGCCGGGATCGTCACCATGGAGGCGATCGTCAAACGCCCGGTGGTCACCGCGGATGACGCGATAGCCGTGCGCAGCATGATGAACAGTTGCCTGAGCTTCGATCACCGTGTGCTCGATGGCGCGGGTGCCCTGCGTTTCCTCAAAGAACTGAAGCACCAGCTAGAAGACGTCGAGTACCCGCTCTATTGACCGTGCGGCTGACCGTCGCGCGCTAAGCTTCCTGGCAGTGCAATCGCTGATTCAAATCGATGGCGCGCCGCCCCGCAGACGTACGGAGGCGTTGAACCCGGAAACCGCGCCGCCGATCGTGGGCACGCGGCCCGACTGGCTCAAGGTGCGGCTTTCGCACGGTCCGCATTTCAAAGGCCTGAAGCACCTGATGCGGGAGCAAGGCCTGCACACCATTTGCGAGGAGGCCGCATGCCCCAACATCGGCGAGTGCTGGGGCGAATTTCGCACTGCCTCGTTTTTGCTGCTCGGCGACACGTGCACGCGCAACTGCGGCTTCTGCGACGTCCACACAGGGCGCCCCGGCGCCGTGGATTGGTCTGAGCCCAAGCGCCTCGCTGAGGCGGTCGCCCGACTGGAGCTGCGTCACGTCGTCATCACAAGCGTCACGCGCGATGACCTGGACGACGGCGGGGCCGCCATCTTCGCGGCAACCATCCGTCAGCTCAAGCGCTACGACCCGGCGCTCGGCGTGGAGGTGCTGATCCCCGACTTCCAGGGCAACTGGGACGCGCTCAAAATCGTGATGGATGCAGGCCCGGACATCCTGAACCACAACATCGAGACGGTGCCGCGCCTGTACAGCCGGGTGCGGCCCAAAGCCATCTATACCCAGTCGCTCGAGATGCTCCAGCGCGCACACCAGCTCTCACCCCGCACGCCGACCAAGTCAGGCTTGATGGTGGGCCTCGGCGAACAACGTGAAGAACTCCTGCAGGTTTTCGCCGACTTGCGAGATCAGGGCGTGGACGTGCTGACCGTCGGCCAGTATTTGCGGCCCACGCTGCGCCACTTGCCCGTCGAGCGCTACGTATCTCCAGACGAGTTCGCGGAGCTGAAGCTTGTGGCAAAGAGCCTCGGGTTCAGACACGTGGAGAGCGGGCCGATGGTCCGCTCGAGCTACCACGCGCACGCGCAGCTACAATAGCCGCGCCCCGGTGCGGGCGTCCGACTCTTGAGTACTTCTGAACGGGAAGAGCCAGGCCAGACGGCACCCATTGCCGTTCCGCCCGCCACCGAGACCGAGCGCTCTGTAGAGCCTCCTCCGGCTGAGGCGAGCCATACCGCCGAGGCGCCGCTAGCAGAGGAATCTGCTGCCGTTGCCGAACCGGCGCCTGCCATCGCCGAGCCCGCACCCGGCGTCGCCGAGCCGGTGGCCGCCGTTGCCGAGCCTGTGCCTGCGCAGGCTGTGGCGGCCGCACCGCAGACGCGGGATGTGATGTACGTGCCGCTAGCCGTCAGCGTAGGTGACGGCTTCAAATTCGGCTGCGGCTTCTTCCTGGCGCTCGTGCTGGCGATGCTCGTCGGATTCGTGCTGCTGGCGGCGTTGTTCGCCCTGACCAGCATCTTTGGCCTGAATCTGCCGCTCGGCCGATAAGACACGCTCGAGTACCACCTCGTGATCGGCCGCCGTGTTGATCACGATGTGCGGCCGGCGGATCCACTCGGCGTTGCGCCGCATCTGTAAGTAGACGGACCAGTTGGCGTCCGACGCATCGTCATCGTCCGGTGAGTCGCGCCGTCTCAGCAGCCGTTCCTGCACAACTCCGGGTGGGCACGTGGCCCAGAGCACGATCAGCCGGGCGTCACACGTGTCGACGATGTCGTAAATGCGGCGGCGAACGCGCTCCTCCAGGTTGGTCGCGTCGAAGATGACCGAGCGACCGACCAGCAGAGCCGACTTCACCAGCGTGTGGCACCAACCGTAGACCGCGGCGTGCTCACCGCCCGTGTAGCGCGGTTCGGCAAACAACTGCTTGCGAATGCGGTCGGACTCGACGACCTGCGCGTTGAGCGCCGCCCCGAGGCGGCGAGCGATGCGACTCTTGCCTGTGCCTGGAGCGCCGACGAGCAAGATGACGCTCGGCCTCACGCGCCCAATCGTAACCGCCGCGGGCGGTCGGGCAGTCTGCTCGTGCTTGGGCTGCAGTAACGTGCGCGCCGGCGGCGATAATTGGCGCGATGGCCGCGCTGCGCACCTTCTGGGCCGCCGTGATCAGCCTCTACGACGAGACGTTGGTACTCGTGGGCGGCAACCTCCTGTGGGTGGTGCTCAACGTGCCATTCGTGATCGTCCTGGTCGCCCTCGGCGTGCTGCTGCCAGGCGTATCAGAGGCTGGCGGCGCGCAGACGCTTCTCATCGCCATCGCCTGGCTGTTATTGCTGCTGCCTACTCCCGCGAGTGTGGCTCTTGGTGGACTTGCCCGCGTGGCCGCCGGACCCGAGGCCCCGCGCGTCGGTGCGTTCTGGGCCGCCCTGAAGGCATACTCGCGGCTGTCCGCAATCGCGTTCGTGATCAGCTTCGTCGTTGCCGCGGCGCTCCTCTGGAACGTCGCGTTCTACGCGTCACTCGACTCGATACTGCGATTCGTCTTCATTCTCTGGCTGTATGGCCTGTTGTTCTGGCTGTGCATGCACCTGTACCTGGTGCCGCTGTTGCTGCACGTGTCCGAGCCGCGGCTTCCCGATCTGTACCGCCGCGCCGCGCTGATCGTCCTGGGACATCCGATCTATACGCTCGTCCTGCTCATCGGTGTGGTCAGCGTGGGCATCCTCAGCATCGTCTTCTTGCCGGCCTACGTGCTCGTGGGCGGTTCGTACGTCGCACTGATCCGTGCGCATGCCTTCCGCGAGATTCGCCGCCGCCACGGTGAGCTGCCACTCGAACCCGACGCTCAGGACGAGGTCGCCGCATTGTGAGCGGCGATCAGCCGAACGCGGGCCGCGTGCTCGGCGGCCGCTACCGGCTCCTGCGCGAAGTCGCGCGCGGCGGGATGGCGGCCGTCTGGGAAGCCCACGACACGGTGCTCGATCGGCCAGTGGCGGTCAAAGTGCTGCACCCGCAGTTCGCCGACGAGCCCGAGTTCCTCGAGCGTTTTCGACGTGAGGCACGCGCCGCGGCCAGCTTGAGCCACCCCAACATCGTGCCGATCTTCGATGTCGGCGAGGACGCTGCCAGTCGAACGCCCTTCATCGTCATGGAGCTGGTACGTGGGGAGAACCTCAAGCAGCGCATTCGGCGGCTCGCGCCGCTCGCGGATCAGGAGATTCGATCGCTCGGTTCGACGCTGGCCGGCGCGCTCGAGTACGCCCACCGACAGGGCATCATCCACCGTGACGTCAAGCCGCACAACATCTTGCTCGGCGAGGACGGGCGTCCTCGGCTGACTGACTTCGGCATCGCCCAAGCGCTTGCGTCGAGTGCCCTGACGCGCACTGGCACGATCATGGGCTCGGTCCACTACGTCGCGCCAGAGCTGGTCCGCGGCAAGCCGGCGACGGCGCAATCTGACATCTACGGGCTGGGCGCGGTCCTGTACGAGATGGCGACGGGACGACTCCCGTTCACGGGCGAGACGGACATGGCCGTAGCCCTGGCTCACGTGGAGCAGGCGCCAGCGCCACCAAGCACCTTCAACGCACACCTGGATCGTGGATTGGAACGGACCATCCTGCGGTCGCTGGCGAAAGACCCAGCAGAACGGTTCTCCTCTGCTGCTGAGCTGGCGGGCGCGTTGCGCTCGAATACAGTTCCGCGGCCCATGGCCGCGCCTCGCCGCGCAGCCGGGCCAGCAGCGACGCAGCGCATCGCCGTGCCGCCCAACGCGCGCGCGGCGGCCGCGTATGCGCCCGGCGCCGCCGTGCCGAGGCGGGCCGCTCGGCCGCCAGCTCGTCGTGGTCCGTGGAGCGCGATGCTCGGGCTGATGCTTGGGATGGCGGGCATCCTGGTCGTCCTAGGCGCGGGGTTCTTCGTGCTGGCGACTCTGAGTCGCCAGGGGGTCGCACCGCCCGAGCCGACACCGCTTCCGCCGAGCCCAACCGCCCTTCCGACCGCGCCGCCAAAGCCCGCCGCTGTAGCCACGAACACCCCCCCGCCACAGCCGACTGCTACCCCGCAGCCTGCGCCGAGCGACACACCCGTGCCGCCAACGCCCACCCGGATCCCGCCCACCGGAACCCCGCTCCCGCAGCCGACCGCGACCCCGCGAGCGCTCGCCGTGCCGCAGTTGCGCGGCAGACGCCTCGACGACGCGCTCGCCGCGCTGCAAGCGGCTGGACTCACGGCCACCGTGCGTGGCGTCAACGCGAACGTGGATTTGAACGTGGTGGCGGACCAGACGCCCGATGTCGGCGCTGCCGTCGCACCAGGTACAACGGTCACGGTGATCGTCGGCACCGGCGAGACGCCCGTTCCCGACGTGACTGGTCGCCCGGCCGAGCAGGCTCGTCTGCTGCTCCAACAAAACAGCTTCCGCGTGAACGCCGTAAATCGGCGTGATCCAACGATCCCGGCGGGTTCGGTGATCGGCACGAACCCTGCGGCTGGCACTGTCATTCCGCGCGGCTCGGCGGTCGAGCTGAGCATCAGCGCTGGCCGCTGACGCACGAGCACACGTGGTAGGGTTTCCGGACGATGACCGACACCGTCGCACGCAGCGCAGCAGTTCGCGATCTCGATGCTCATGGCTCCGCCGTCGGCGAGAGCCGGCCTGTGCCGTTCGCTACCCGCCCGGTCCTGCAGGGCACGTTCGGCATGGTGGCCGCGGGTCACTACCTCGCGGCAGCCGTCGGCCTTCACCTGCTGGAGATGGGTGGCAACGCCGTCGACGCGGGCGTCGGCACGGGGTTCGCGCTGGCCCTCCTCAAGCCGCAGAGTGTCGGTATCGGCGGCGAGGCGCCGATCCTCATCCACCTGAAGGACCAGCAGCGCAGCGTCGCCGTGAATGGTCAGGGCTGGGCCCCCCGGGCGGCGACCATCGAGTGGTTTCGCCAGCACGGCATCAAACTCATCCCGTCCGACGGCTTCCTGCCTGCAACCGTTCCAGCTCAGTTCGCCAGCTGGTGTACGGCCTTACTCCAGTTCGGCACGAAGAGCCTCAAAGACGTGCTCGGGCCGTCGGTTGACATGGCTGAAGGTGGCTTTCCCATGTACGCCGCGCTGCGAGATGGCATCGCCAAGGTCGCCGAGCGCTATCGCACCGAGTGGCCAACCTCGGCCGCCGCATATTTACCAGGCAACGCGATCCCACAGGAAGGCGTCCTGATCAAGAACCCCGATTGGGCACGCACCCTCACGGGCGCGATCGACGCCAGCATGCGCGAGAGCGACCGCGAGCGCGGCATTCGCGCCGCTATGGACTACTGGTACAGAGGTCCAGTCGCCCAGCGGGCGGTCGAGTTCTCATCGAACAACGCGTTCGTCGACGACTCCGGCGAAGCCCACAGCGGCCTCTTCTCAGTTCAGGATTGGGCTGAGTACGGGGACAAGGGCACGCAGATCGAAGACCCTGTCCGTGTGAACTATCGGGGCGTCGAGGTGCTCAAGTGCGGTCCGTGGTCGCAGGGTCCGGTTTTCCTCCAGCAACTGAAGCTGCTCGAAGGCTTCAACTTGCAGCAGCTCGGCCACAATTCGGCGAACTACCTGCACACCTATCTGGAGTGTGCCAAGCTGGCGTTCGCCGACCGCGAGCGTTACTACGGTGATCCCGAGTTCGTCAGCGTGCCGCTGGAGACCCTGCTCTCCGACGAGTACGCCGCCGAACGCCGTGAACTGATCGACGCACACCGGGCGAATCTCGACCAGCGGCCTGGCCACGTGTCGGGGGCGAGCATGGACAGGGCGAAGTGGCCAGTCGTCACCGGTGACACCACCCACGTCGACGCCGTCGACCGCTGGGGCAACCTGTTCGCCGCCACGCCGAGCGGGGGCTGGATCGGTTCGTCGCCTGTCGTCGAAGGCTTGGGCTTCCCGCTCGGCACGCGTGGGCAGATGTTCTATCTGGACGAGTACCACGCGAATTCGCTGCAGCCGGGCAAGCGACCGCGCACGACGCTCACGCCGTCGCTGGCGCTGAAAAACGGTCAGCCATGGATGGCGTTCGGCACGCCGGGCGGCGACCAACAGGACCAGTGGTCGCTGCAGTTCTTCCTGAACGTGGTCGATTTCGGCATGGACCTGCAAGAGGCGCTGGATGCGCCGACCGTGCAGTCCACGCACTTTCCGGGCTCGTTCTATCCGCACGGGTCGACCCGCGGCGGCTGCCGCGTCGAAGGCCGCATTCCCGAGGACGTTCGCAGCGAGCTCTCTGCGCGTGGCCACAACGTCTCGGTGGACGGCGCGTGGTCACACGGTCAGGTGACCGCCTGTGCCTACGACCCCAGCGGCGTCCTGAGCGCAGCCGCGAGCCCGCGTGGCCGCACGGCATACGCGATGGGAAGGTAGCTTCGACGAGCGCTGCCTCCGCATCCGAAAACGCTGCGCGGCCCGAGGTAACGGAGCGCCTGGCCCAGGCATGCACTCTCGCGATCGAGCTGCACGCCAGGCAGATGCGCAAGGGCACAACGATTCCGTACCTTTCGCACCTCTTTGGCGTGACTTCGCTCGTATATGAGGACGGCGGCGACGAGGACGAGGCGATCGCAGCCCTGCTCCACGACGCGGTGGAGGACCAGGGTGGGCGTCCGACGCTGGCGCTGATCGAAGCGCGCCTGGGTCCGCGGGTTGCGGCCATCGTCGCGGGATGCAGCGACTGCATCGTCAATGCCGATGAGTCGAAGCCGCCGTGGCGAGCTCGCAAAGAGGAGTACCTCGCGCACCTGGCGGATCTGGTGACCCACAGTCGCGATGATCCGCTTGCCCGGTCGATCTTGCGCGTCAGCGTGGCAGACAAGTTGCACAATCTGCGCTCGATCTACGCCGACTGGCGCGACGTCGGCAACGTTGTCTGGGAACGCTTCACCGGCGGGCGCGAGGGCACCTTGTGGTATTACCGCGCGCTGATCGAGGCCTATCGATCCGGCGCTCGCAGTCGCTGGCTGGGCGAGCTCGAGCGCATTCTGAGCGCGCTCGAGACAGGATGAGCGACGGCTTCAGCCTTGATATCGACGCGCTGCAGAGCATCGCGCGGACTCTGGACGACGTCTCGAACGATCTGTCCGCGGTCGATGGCCGGCTGGACGCACTGCTGAGTGAGATCGGCGCCGCCGGTCCGCTCGCGCGATCCGCACTGAGTACGGTTCAGGGTGTCCGCGGTCAGATCAGATCCAGCACACGTGGGTTGGGCGACACGGCGGCCGACGTCCGCGAGCGCTGGCGCGAGCTCGACGCCAGCCAGCGCGCTGGCGGCGCGCAGAGCGATGCACAGGGCAGTCCGGTGATCGAGCTCTTGCGTGAAGCTCTCGACACTGTTGGCTCGGCGTTGCCGACGCTAGACCTGCCACAGCTCGATCCGCAAGGACAGATCGCGTCGGCCGAGCGCGGCCAGCCCGTCAATCCTCTCGAGTGGAGCCACGAGCTCTCCGATCTGGAAGCTCAATCGATTCTGGCCGACGCGCCCGACGCAGTGCGTAACGCGCAGACGACAGTCGATGTACCCGGCCTCGGTCAGCAAACGGTCAGCGCCGAGGGGCTCATCGCGCTGGCTCTCGATCCGGCCAATCTGATTGGCGCCAACCCGATCGAGTCCGAAGGTGCCGGCCTCGTCGAACACGAAGCAACGGCAGCGCTCCGGTCTGAGCCGGTACGCCAGATTACGAGCGACCTGACTCAGCTGTTCGCTCATGCCGCCGAAGCCAAGCCGTACGTCGACGATCTCACCCGCCAGGTCGCCGACAAGAGCAACGGCGAGGCGATCCTCGCCCCGCTCAAATCCGTAGAGCGCGCCGCACAGAAAATCCAGGTCGACTACAACGGCGATGCTTCCCAGTTGCTAGACGTCGTGCGCAGCTCGGTCGTGGTCGACTCCACGTCCGATCTGCAAGTTGCCCGACAAACCCTCGAAACTCAGGGCGATGTGGTGCGTGTGAAAGATCGTTTCACCAATCCGGCGCCAGGCGGCTACCGCGACATGCTCTACAACGTACGCGCACCGAACGGCCACATTGGCGAGGTCCAGCTTCACCTGCGCCAGATCCTGGAGGCCAAGTCGGGCGCTGGCCATGCGATTTACGAGCAGATACGCGGTATTCAGGCCGACATCGCGTCACGTGGAACACCGCCCACGACCGAAGAGATGACACGCCTGGGCGAGCTCTACAGTCAATCTGAGCAGCTGTATCAGCAGGCCGTCGACGCGGCGACCGCGCCATGACGCAACCTGTCCAGAACGCCGATGGAGACAAGCTGCCCCTGCCGCGGTATGTCATCGTGGGCGCCCGCCCCGTCCGACTCCTGCCGACTCCTGACGGCAGCATGCTCGTAGAGGCATTCAACTGGGGCACGGGTGAGTTCGAGACCGACTGGCAGTATCTCACTCGGGCATTGCTGCCTGATGATGAAGTGGACGTCGTTGACGCGGCGACATTCGATCGCTACGTCGCTGACCTGCGACAGCGAATCAGGTCGCCGAAACCCGACAGCTCAGGCTCGACGTCGTAGCTGCGGGTCCAGCCAATCGCGCAGCGCGTCGCCGAGAAAATTGAAGGCGAACACGGCCAGGAAGATTGCGGCGCCCGGGCCGATCGTGCCCCACCACATCAGATTGGTGATGTAGCGCTGGTTGTAGTTGATGTCCTGACCCCACGACGGCGTCGGGGGCTGCGCTCCGAGGCCCAGAAATGACAGCACCGCTTCCTGCAGAATCGCGGCCGCCGCGGTCAGCGTCGCCTGCACGATCAGCACATTCGCGATATTGGGCAGCATATGCACGACCGCGATCCGCATCGGACTCAAGCCGATGGCGCGCGCGGCGGTCACGAACTCACGCTCACGCATCGCCAGTACCTGGGCGCGGGTCAGTCGCGCATAGATCGGAATCGCGATGATGCCGATCGCGATCATCGCGTTCTGAATGCTCGGTCCGAGCGCCGCCGTGATCGAGATCGCCAACAGCAGCGCCGGAAACGCGAGCAATGCATCGATCAGTCGCATGAGCAACAGGTCCACGGTGCCACCTGCGTACCCAGCGATCAGGCCCACCGATACGCCAATGCAGAGACCGATGCCGACCGAGATGACGGCCACCGACAGCGATACGCGCGAGCCATAGATCACACGCGACAGCACGTCCCGCCCGAGGTCATCCGTCCCGAGCCAGTGCGCCGAACTGGGCGGCATCAACGAGTTTGATACATCGCCGACCGTCGGGTCATAGCGAGTGAACAGTGGCGCGAACAGAGCGACGAGCACCAGAAGCACGACCAGCGTGCCGCCAATCACCAGGCGGGGGTTGCGTCGCAATACGAATCGGATGACGTCGCCGCGGGAAACCTGGCGCGCAGCGCTGGTCCCAACCGCGACGCCCTGCGCGGCCGTGGTCATCCGGCCCTCGACATGTACGAGATGCGCGGGTCCAGGAACGCGTACACGATGTCGACCAGGAGTGTGCTCAACATGTACGACAGCGCCGACAGCAGCACTACAGCCTGTACGACGGGATAGTCCCGCCCGCTGATACTGTCCACGACCAATCGGCCCACACCCGGCCAGAAGAAGATCTGTTCCGTGATGATGGCGCCCTCGATGAGTGCCCCGATCTGCAGACCAATAACCGTGACGACTGGAATGAGACCGTTCTTGAGCGCATGTCTGACGATGATCGCGGTCTCGCCCAGACCTTTGGACCGCGCGGTGCGGATGTAGTCCTGGCCCAGGACGTCGATCAGGCTGGAGCGAACCTGGCGCATATTGACGGCCAGCGTTGCCGCTGACAGCGTGAGCGCTGGCAGGATCAGCCGCCGCAGGCCCTCGCCGGGATCGTTGATGATCGGCGAGTAACCACCGGGCGGCAGCACCCGCAGGAGCAACGCGAAAAAGAGTATTAAAAGCAGGCCGAGCACGAAATTCGGGATCGACACCCCGGCGATCGTCCCACCGGTCGCGATCAGATCGAGCGGTGAGTTGCGATTGAGCGCCGAGATCGTCCCGATGAGCAGGCCCATGCTGACGGAGAAGATCAGCGCGGCGCCGGTGAGCTCCAGGGTCGCGGGCAGGCGTTCGATGATTGCCTCACCGACCGACTGGTGCGTGCGGATGGACCGGCCGAAGTCTCCTTGCACGACATGCGCGAGCCAGTAGACATATTGGACCGGCAAGGGCTGGTCCAGGCCGAGATCGTGGCGCATCGCGTCCAGGATGGCCGGGTCGCGCACTTCGCCCGCGTAGGCGAGCACGGGGTCGCCCGGCGCGAGCCGCAGCAGCACGAATGCGATCAACGTGACCAGAAACGCCACTGGCACCATCAACAAGAGCCGCCGGATGATGTAGCTGGTCATCGACCACTCAACACTGGCTCATCGCAGGCATGCGTTCGCCTGGTCAGCCGAAAACGCACGGTCCGCGAAACGTCAACTCACGAGTCACGGCTCGCGTGTCACTTCGCCAGCGACGCAAACTGAAACCGCGGAATCTGATCTGCGTACGGCTGCAAGCCCTGCAGTTTCGGACTGGTCAGCAACTGCGACACGCGGAACCGGAACCACACGCGCGACGGATCGTCGACCACGTAGATCTGCTCCGCTTTGCGCAACGCATCTTTGCGTTGTCCTTCATCCGTCGTCTGCCGCTGCGAATCCAGCAGTTGATCGACGTCATGGTTCGAGTAGCTGGTGTCATTGTTCGGCCGGTTCGTGTAGTTGAAGTCGTACACATTCCCGTCCGGATCGATGCGGCCGCTCCAGCCAACGTACGTCATACCCTTGTATGAGTGGTCTGTCTGTTGCTGCAGAATCTGCGCGAACTCGAGCGTTGAAATCTGAGCATCGATATCGGCGCGTTTGAGCTGCGCTTGAATCAACTGCGCTTGCTGCAGCAGCGCCGGGTCACCCGATGGCACCAGGAATTCGAAGGACAGCGGTCCTTTGCCAACTTGCTGTACGAGCTGCCTGGCGCCGTCCACGTCTGGTTTTTCGAATGGCTTGAAATTGCCATCGTATGCGAAGTGCGTCGGCGCGATCGCACCGTAGCCAACAATGCCAACGCCGAAGAATGCTTTGTCGAGAAGCTCCTGGCGATCCAGCGCCATAGAGACTGCTTTCACGTATCGCGCTTCGTTGAAAATGAAACCTTCTTTGCGGTTCGTCACCAGGCTGTCCCAGGCGAGACCTGGAGTTTCCTGGTACTTGAGAGTTGAGTCGTTCTTGACCGCAGAGATGTCCTTGGCCGCGATATTGTTCGCGATCTGTGCATCCCCAGTGCGCATATTCGTCAGTCGAACGTCACTGTTTGTAATCGGCTTGATGAGAATTGTGTCCAGCAGTGGAAGCTGATTCCCCTTGTCGTCTTTGCCCCACCAGTTGGGATTCTTGTGTAGCGTAATGTGGTCGTCCTTGACGGCTTCGGCCAGGATGTAGGGCCCAGTTCCAGCGTTGAACGCCTTGCGCGTGAAATCCTGACCGGCTGATTCGGCCACGGCCCGCGAGACCATCATGCCCGCACGGTCGACCAGTTGCGCGAACAAAGGCGAGAACGGCGCGGACAGATTGAACCGAACGGTCATCGGGTCAACCACGTCGACGCTGGCGACGGGGGCGAGTTCGCCCTTACGCGCGGATGCATCCGTGGTCCGGTAGCGGTCGATGTTCCACTTCACCGATTCCGCGTCGAAAGCGCTGCCGTCGTGGTATTTGACGTTCGGATGCAGCGTGAACGTGACTTGCTTGCCGTCGCTGGAAGTCTCCCACTTGTCGGCCAGCCAGGGGATGATTTTGCCGCTCTGATCGACACGCACGAGCGAATCGTAGATCTGGTAGTGCGCGTTTCGATCGACGAAGGCGCGCGACATCATCGGATCGAAATCGATGACGTCGTTCTCGAGCACGAACGTGATCGAGCCGCCGCCGCCTGATGCTTGCGCAGCTGCAGCTTGTGTGGGTGCGGCCGCGCCGGGCGCTGCGGTAGCGGCGGATTGGGGCTGACTGGTGGTCGCGTTCGTACTGCCGCCCTGACCGCATGCGGCCACCA
>JAFAPL010000112.1 GCA_019247135.1 Chloroflexota bacterium
TCTTTTGAGATCGTCACCCGCAGACGAGCGCTCGGGCCGCCACCGTTGATGCTGCGCCTCGCGGCAGTGCTCGCGGTTCCGCTGGTGCTGTACGCGCTCGTGGCCACCGGCCAGAAGGCGCTCGACAACTACCGCTTGAACAGGGAAGCCGATGCGCTGCGCGCGGAGGTTGTCGCCTTGCGCGGGCAGAACATCCAGCTGCAGCAGGACATCGAAGATGCGCGGACTGACGTGGCGATCGAGAGGATTGCGCGCGAGCAGTTGGGCCTGGTCAAACCTGGCGACAAGCCGCTGGTGCTGCTTGGAGACGCGGCGAGCGCACCGCCTGCGCAACCTTCGGCAGCCGCGGGTGCTGGCCCAGCCCGGCCAGCGGACCAGCGCCCCATCTGGCGCCAGTGGTGGGACGTTTTCTTCGGCTGACGTGCCATGCGGCCCTCCGTTGAAGCCGTACGGCGTGCCCTGCGGCATGCGGCGGCACGCGTGCCCGACCTGTTCGCGTCTGACGCCCGCCTGGTTGTCGGATTTTCGGGTGGGCAAGACTCGACCTGTCTTCTGCACGCGCTGAGCACACACGGGCCGATCATCATCGCGGCGCACATCGATCACGCGCTGCGCCCGGACTCGGCTGAGACGGCGGGGCAAGCGGCCGAGCGTGCGCGCCAACTCGGGGTGCAGGCCCTCGTGCGCCGGGTTGACGTCGCGGCATACAGAGCCAGGCAGCGTGGCTGGTCAGTCCAGCAGGCCGCACGCGTCGCCCGGTATCAGGCACTTGCCGCCATCGTGCGAGAGCACCATGCACGCGCGCTGCTCGTCGCCCATACCGCCGACGACCAGGCCGAGACCCTGCTTCTGCATCTGCTTCGCGGCAGCGGACTGAGCGGCTTGAGCGGCATGCGCCTGGACGAGGAGTTCGACCCCGGCAAACTCGGGCCGCGGATTGAACCCGGCTGCGCGCCGGCCAGCGTGCGTGTGGCGCGACCCTTGCTAAGCGTTCCGCGGGCGACCACTCTGGCGTACTGCACCGATCTTGGACTGACACTTGTCGAAGATGCCTCCAACCAGTCGCGTGCATACACGCGCAATCGCGTACGCCTGGACTTGCTGCCCGCGCTCGAGCGGTTCAACCCCTCGATCCGCACGGTACTTGCGCGCACGGCCGACTTGCTTGCCGAAGACGAAAGCGCGCTGGAGCACGTCGTCGAACGACTGCATGCGCAGCTCGCCACTTCAGACGACCAGAGCGTGCGATACGAAGTCGACGGCTGGCGAGCACACCCGCGCGGGCTGCAGCGTCGACTGCTACGGCATAGCCTCCAGCTTCTCCTTGGGCAAACGACTGACGTGCATGCGCGCGCGATCGACGACGCTCTCGACCTTTTGGCATCCGGACGGCCAGGCCAGACGTATCACCTGCCGTATGGCGTCGAGCTGCTCACCTCGCGCAGGTTTTTCGAAATGCGTCTGCACGGCGCGGCGCGATCCAGAAGCCGCGCGAATATCCGAGATCTCGCCGCCCCATGCGTATAATGGCTGCGCGGGCAGCGCTGCCCGTTTTCTAGCTATGCACACCGACCACAACTCGCGATGAGAGTGACACAAGCTGGCCCCGTCTGCGGGCGAACGCTCGACTCGAGCGCTCGCACCTGGCCGCTCGCGCGCACCCCGGAGGGTCCTATCGCCCATGGATACTAAGTGGCTTCGTAACAGCTTCGTTTATCTGATCATCCTGGTCGCGATCATCGCCCTCTTCTTCACGGTCGTGCAGCAGGGTGGAACGCCTGACGTCAAGCCCGTCGCCCTGAACGATCTTGCTCTGCGAATCCAGGCAGGTCAGATCAAGTCGATCGAAGTCACGGACGATCGCGTACTTGCGATCCAGAGCACACCCGGTGGTCCGGACCAGCGCCTGACCACACGCACGGGGCGCGACAACTTCCTCGATGCCATGCACAACTTCGGCGTCACGCCGGAGCAGCTCGCGCAGGTTCAGTACACGGTCAAGGACCCGCCCCAGATCAGCAACTGGCTAGGCATCCTGGTCAACCTGCTGCCGCTCATCTTCTTTGGCGCGATCTTGTTGTTCATGATGCGCCAGGCGCAGGGCTCCAATAACCAGGCCCTGAGCTTCGGCAAGAGCCGCGCACGCATGTTCATGGGCAACAAACCGACGATCACCTTCCAGGACGTCGCCGGCGTCGAAGAAGCGAAACAAGAGCTGGCGGAGGTTGTCGAGTTTCTGAAATATCCCGAGAAGTTCGCCGCGCTCGGCGCACGCATTCCCAAGGGTGTGCTGCTCGTGGGTCCGCCAGGTACGGGCAAGACGTTGCTCAGCCGTGCCGTGGCCGGCGAGGCGGGCGTGCCGTTCTTCAGCATTTCCGGCTCCGAGTTCGTCGAAATGTTCGTTGGTGTCGGCGCCAGCCGTGTGCGTGACCTGTTCGATCAGGCCAAGCGCAACGCGCCGTGCATCGTGTTCGTGGACGAGATCGACGCGGTCGGCCGCCAGCGTGGCGCGGGCCTGGGCGGCTCGCACGACGAGCGCGAGTAGACCCTCAATCAGATCCTGGTCGAGATGGACGGGTTCGATTCGAACACCAACGTGATCGTCATCGCGGCCACCAACCGCCCCGACGTGCTTGATCCTGCCCTTCTCCGACCCGGTCGCTTCGACCGCCAAGTGGTCCTGCCCGCGCCAGACATCAACGGGCGCAAGGCGATCCTCGAAGTGCACGCCAAAGGCAAACCGTTCGACAAGACGGTCGAGCTCAGCACGCTGGCCAAAGTGACGCCTGGTTTCTCGGGGGCCGACCTCGCGAACCTGATCAACGAGGGCGCGATTCTGGCTGCCCGACGCAACAAGAAGACCATTGGCATGTCCGAGCTCGAGGAAGCCATCGACCGTGTGATCGCCGGCCCCGAGCGCAAGAGCCGCGTCATGTCAGATCGGGAAAAGGAGCTCACCGCCTATCACGAGGGTGGCCACGCTGTCGCGATGCGCTTCCTCGAGCACCACGATCCGGTGCACAAGATCACGATCATCGCGCGGGGCATGATGGGCGGCTACACCCGACCGCTGCCACCCGAAGACCGCTATTACATGACCAAGAGCCAGTTCAAAGCGAGCATCGCTTCGGCGCTGGGTGGTCATGCGGCCGAGCAGGTTGTTTTCGGCGAGATCTCAACAGGTGCCGAGAACGACATCGAAAAGGCGACCAACATCGCCCGCAAGATGGTCAAGGAATACGGCATGAGCGAGCGGCTCGGAACCGTTGCCCTCGGTCACAAAGAAGAGCTGGTATTCCTGGGTCGTGAGATCGGCGAGCAGAAGAACTACTCGGAGAAGACGGCTGAAGCCATCGACGAGGAGATTCGCCGGCTCATCGACGAGGGCTATCACAAGGCGGTGGAGATCATCACCGAGCACCGCGACGTGCTCGATCGCATGGCCAGAACGCTGATCCAGTATGAGACGCTCGACGGCGACAACCTGGAGCGCGTGTTCCGCGGTGAGCCCCCGATCGAGGGCCCGACGGCCGAGCCGCCGCGCTCCGAGCCCGAGACCCCGCGCGAACGCCCGACGCTCCAGCCGGTCCCACGCCTGTCACCAGGCGCGGCCAGCAGCACAAGCTAGCGAAAGGCCCGCGGCGCCCTGGCACTGCCCACGCGCCGCGTTGGCTTCGCCTACTCGCCAACGTTCTTAGAGCACTACACTGGGCCGCACCACCCGGAGCGGCCCGCTCGTTTAACCGCCATCCTCGAAGGCCTCCGTCGTGGCGGCACGTTAGAACGCCTGCAGGTCTGGGAGCCCGTACCGACCGACGAGACGACGCTCGAGCTGGTTCATACTCCTGAGCACGTCCGATTCATCAAGGACTTCCTCGCGCGTGGGGGCGGCCACATCGACGCGGACACCACGAGTTCATCCGCAAGCTGGGACGCCGCATTACGCGCGGTGCAAGCAGCCGTCGACGCGACCCAAAGAGTCCTGGACGGACAACTGGACGCGGCCTTCTGCGCCGTACGTCCGCCTGGCCACCACGCCACGCCGGGACAGGCGATGGGCTTCTGCCTGTTCAACAACGCCGCCATTGCTGCTGCCTGGCTCCTCGCGAACAAGCGCGCGCAAAGGGTCGCGATACTCGACTACGACGTCCACCACGGCAACGGCACCCAGGACGCCTTCTACGACCGGGACGACGTGCTGTACGTCTCTACCCACCAGTACCCCTTCTACCCCGGCACCGGCTTCTGGCAACAGACCGGCGACGCTGCCGGTCACGGCTACACGGTCAACATCAGTCTGCCACCAGGCTGCGGCGACGCCGTCTACGCGGCCGCCCTCGAGCGCATCATCGAGCCGGTCGTGAAGCGCTACGCGCCCGAGTTTGTGATCGTCTCGCTTGGCTTCGACGCGTTCTGGCAGGACCCGTTGGCGCAGATGCAACTGTCGATCTCCGGCTACGCGCGGCTGCTGCGGTCGGCCATGCTCCTCTCAGGCGGGCGCCTGGTCGTGGCGCTCGAAGGCGGTTACGACCTGGACGCGCTCGCGCTGGGCGCCGACAGCCTCTGCCGCATCCTGCTGGGCGAGGACCCGCCCGCCGACACGCTTGGCGGCCCGCCCGATCAACTCGACGTCGCGAACGTGGAGCCGCTGCTCGAACGCATGCAGCAGCTTCACTCGGTCCGCTGAAAGCCACACACGAGCTGTAACGCTGGTTGACGCTCGCGGTCCTCTAGCCTTAGAGTCAGCAAAGTACTACCCGCCTGGGAGGTTCGATGGCGTCGAGAAACGGCACTCGTAGCACAGGAGCGTTCGTCCACAGGGGACGTTCGCGCCTCGATGCGCCGACGCCGCGGGCCATGACTCGGGCGGGGATTCGCAAGCGCTTCTGTTGACGTAGACCGTCACGATCTCCACCTCGTCGGGCCCTCAGTACTGGTCCGATTGTTGGTTGCCCGTTCAGCTCCGATGAGGTGTCAAGTTCGTGAGTTTCCCGTCCGCCGCGCTGCGGCTGCATCAAGTCTCAAAGGCGTTCGTTGCCCAACCTCTGCTGCGAATGCCGTGGCAGAAGCAGCCTGCAAAGAGGACGCTGGCTGTTGACAATGTCTCGCTGACCGTCGATCCGGGTGAAATCTTCGGCGTCCTCGGCGCCAATGGCTCCGGTAAGTCGACGCTGATCCGGCTCGTTTCTACATTGCTGCTGCCCGATGGGGGCCGGATGGAGGTCTTCGGCTTGGACGTTGTCCGCCGCGAACTCCAGGTCAAGCGACTGATCAACCGCGTCAGTGTGGACGCCGCGTTCTTCAAGAAGCTGAGCCCGATGGAGAACCTGATCTATGCCGGCCGTCTGTATGGCCTTGGCTCAGCGGAGACCCACCGGCGCGGGCTTGAAATACTCGACCAGCTCGGCATCAGTCGGAGAGCCGCGCTCAGCCCGATGGAGGAGATGTCGCGAGGCATGCAGCAGAAAGTCGCCATTTCGCGAGCGTTGCTTACTTCACCGATCTTGCTCCTGCTGGACGAGCCGACGACCGGGCTGGACCCCCGATCCAAGAAAGACGTCCAGCAACTTGTGGAGGACGTCCGCCAACAGCACGGTGCAACCGTGGTGCTCACGACTCACGACATGGATGAAGCGGACCGCCTGTGCGATCGACTGGCCGTGCTCGACCACGGACAGGTAATCGCGATGGACCAACCCGCCCGCCTGAAACGAATCGGCGATTCGCTGGAAGACGTGTTCATGCGTCTGACGGATGAACAGGAGGAGGCAGCATGATGGAAGATGTTTTCGCGAGAAGCGCTGATCCTGGCGTGCTTGGCGCGTTGAATACCGCGTACGCGTTTTTCGAGCGCAACTGGAACCTGACTCGCCGCTATTTCGGTTGGGAAGTGGTCTGGTTGCTGTATTCGCTGATAAATGCGTTGACAATTCTGTTCATCGCCGCCGCCACGCAACAGATCACCGGGCAAGCCATCGATACGCGCTACTTCGTGCTGTACCTGTTGATCGGCACGGCGATGTGGAGCTACTTGTCGGCCGTCTTCGAGGTGGTTGCGGAAACAATCAGCTGGGAGCGGTGGGAAGGCACGATCGAATACACGCTGATGGCTCCCGTGCACCGGTTCCTGCATCTGGTTGGCACATGCTCGTACGCCATCACGTATTCGGTCGCGCGTGCCGTGTTGATTTTTGCGATCGTTGCCGCCGTGTTCAGCGTCGACATTCAAGGCGCAAACATCGCCACCGCGGCCGTCATCGTGGCGGTCGGCAGCATAAGTGTCATTGGTCTGGCGATCATCGCGGCAGTCCTCCCGCTGTTGTTCACCGAACGTGGCGCGCAGATGACGTTCGTCATTCACTCCAGTCTGTTGCTGATCTCGGGTGTGTACGCGCCGGTCGACGTCCTGCCGCAGTGGCTGCGCGTCCTGTCGCCGCTTTCTCCGATGACCTACGTACTGGACGGTGTCCGCAAGGGCGTACTGCAGGGCGCACCACTGTCCGCGGTCTGGAGTGACCTGTTGATCCTGGTCGTCATGGGCGTCTTGCTAGTGCCCGGCGGCCTGTTGGTGTTCCGCGCGGCTGAACGCTACGCCAGGCGTAGCGGCCGCTTGAAACGGAGTGGCTAATACTCATGCAAGCAGTTGCTGTCCAGATTCGTCCTTTCGAGACTCGTGACTACGACGCGGTCGCGGCCCTGAACAACGTCAATTTCCCGGAATTCACGTCGTCTGCCGATGAGATCCGCTACGACGACGA
>JAFAPL010000149.1 GCA_019247135.1 Chloroflexota bacterium
CACGGCGCGGCCTCACGGCCGCTTGGGAGCCTTCAGGCCCACGGCGCCGCAAGACTCCGGCGGCCAGGCCCAGCCAGCCCATGCCAGCAAACGCCAGAATCACCGCGTTCTGCGCCAGCGACCGCGCGTACTCCCCGAGCGCCGGCACGGCCAGATAGCGCCCGCCGTAGCTCAAGGGCCCGGCACGCGCGCCGATCAAGAACACGATCAGCGTCTCAGCCACTCCGAGCGCAAACACCACCACCGCGCTCCACGTCAGCCGTCGACCGCCCGCGAACACCCGCAGGCCCGCCAGCGCCAGCGCCGTCAACGCGAACGCTTCTTTGGTGAGGAACGTCGCCGCTGCCGCGATGACGAACACCACGTCCCACAGCAGTGAGCCGCGCGCCGCCCGCGTGCAGGCGAAGATGCTCAGATACAGAAACACCGTCGCAAGCGTGTCGTCGGCACCGAGCCGCACCCACAACGAGCTCACCCCGGGCGCCACCTGCAGCCAGGCCGCGAGCAGTCCGGCTTCGATGACTGTCGCGCCGAGCGTCCGCGCGGCGCCGAACAGCAACAGAGAGGCAAGCAGTCCGAGTCCGACCACCGTTGCATGCCACGGCCGCGGGTTCGCTCCGAACGCGATCACCTCATTCAACCGGACCGTCCAGTACAGCGGCCGAAAGCGTCCGACCGACGGGTCGGACTCGAGCGCCATCCCCCCGACATTGATCGCCGGACCGATGCTCGTGCCGATCGGCGGAGTCAGGGCGATGATTTCGTGATCGTCAACCAGGACGAATTGCGCACCAAGTGCCGGGGACAGCACGAGCAGCCCGAACGCGAGGACCGCAAGCAAACCGCCAATGAGCGGCCACCTAGATGACGTCGGCGAAGGTCCGCTCCATTCGACGGAAATACAGCAAACCCGTGGCGAGCAGCAGCGCGACGATCACGCACGACACAACGAGATCAATCACCGGCGCGTCTCGCGCCCCGAGCAACGCCCACCTGAACCCCTCGATTACACCTGTCATCGGGTTGACCAGGAGAAGCACTCGCCAGCGCTCCGAAACGTCACTCGCCGCGTAAATGATCGGCGTCGCGAACAGCCATACCTGCAGCAAGAATGGCACGGCGTATCGCACGTCGCGGTACTGCACATCCAGCGCCGCCAACCAGACGCTGACGCTCAGCGATGCCAGCACGATCAGGACCACCAGCGGCACGACCGCGACAACCTGCGCGCCGACCCCGACGCCAAATGCAACCAGCAACACCAGCACGAGCAGCAGTCCGATGCTCAGGTCGACCAGGTTGGCCAGCACCGCCGCCAGCGGAATCGCCAGTCTCGGGAAGTACACCTTGCTGATCAGCTGCGTGTTGCCGACGACACTGCCGCTCGCGCCACTGGTCGCGTTCGCGAAGTAGAACCACGGCACGAGCGCCGTGACGACGAACAGCGGATACGGCAACCCGTCGGACGTGAGGCCGCGTTGCCCGAAGACCACGGAGAAGATCCCCATCGCGAGCAACGGCTGGAGGACCACCCAGGCCACGCCGAGCGCGGTCTGCTTGTAGCGCACCTTCACGTCCCGCAAGGCGAGGAAATAGACGAGCTCCCGAAAACGCCAGAGCTCACGCAGGTCGAGCGCCCGCCAGCCCGCTGAGGGCTCGATCGAGACGACGGGAACGTCGATGGCGGCCGCGCTCACACGCCGAAGCCTAACGGACCCATCGCCGTCCGCGTCAGTTCATCGGTGCGGGACTGTTACGTCTTCGTGCCGAGCCGCCAGCCACAAACGGCAGCCGCACGCGGAAGCACATCAGTCACTAAATCTGGTCCAGCAAGGAATCCAGGCGGGTGCGGCGGGACCGAGTTTCGTATCTCGCTCGCGGTCGACGATTACTCTGTCTTTGCGAGCGCGCCGAAGGCGGCGATATCTCGAACAGCCAGGTCGGCCAGCACTTTTCGATTCAGGTTGACGCCGCGCTCGTGCAGCGCCGCCATGAACTGGCTGTAGCTCATCCCGTGCATCCGCGCGGCGGCATTGATGCGCTGGATCCAGAGCCGTCGCATGTCGCCCTTGCGCGCGCGGCGATCGCGGTACGCATAGGCGAGCGACTTCATCACCGTCTCGTTGGCGATGCGAATCAGCCTGCGACGCCCCTGCGAATACCCTTTCGCGAGCGTCAGCACCTTCTTGTGACGATGATGGGCCGTAACGCCCGGCTTGATACGTGTCATGTCTTGTCAGCTCGCGTACGGCATGAGCCGGCGGACGCGTTTGAGGTCACCCGCGGAGACGGGCATCATCTCGCTGTACTCGCGCGCGGCGCGCTTGGATCGATTACGGCGCAAATGGCTTTTGCCATGGCGAGTCCGGACAAGTTTGCCCGAGCCCGTGTATTCAAAGCGTCGCGCGGCGGCTTTGTGTGTCTTCAGCTTCGGCATAGTGCGTAGCGGCTGGCAAGTCTACCACAGGCATCACATCAGCCCCTGGAACCAGGCGGCGCCGCAGACTCAGCCGCACCAGTAGGCGACCGTACCCGAGCCAGAACGATCTCGTGTACGCCATCTTCGAGTAGCCGCTTTTGCGGACGCCCAGCGTGATCGGCACTTCCGTGACTCGGAAACCGGCTCGGTATGCCTTGACGCTGCCTTCCAGTTGGATCCCGAACCCGTTTTCCTCGAGCGTGATCGTCCGCCACACGCTCGTCCGAGCGGCACGAAACCCGCTCGTGAGGTCGTTCACCGTAACGCCAAGCATCCGCCGCGCGACGGCGTTGCCGACCACGCTGATCGCCCGGCGTGCAAACGGCACGCCGCGCATGCGGCCGCCCGGGACGTACCGCGAACCCAACACGAAATCCGCCCGCCCTTCGACGATTGGCTCGACGAGGCGCGGCAGATCCTCGGGCGCATGTGTAAGGTCCGCATCCATGAACGCGAGGGCCTCGAAGTCCGGCTCCCGCTCCGCGATCGCGGCAGCGATGCCGGTCCGCAGCGCTCCGGCCATCCCTCGATTCCGATCGTGCCGCACCACGCGCAGGAACGGATACTGGTGCGTCGCCTGCGCCAGCCGTTCCGCCGTGCGATCCCGACTGCCGTCGTCGACAGTAATCGCGGTGAGATCCAGTCCCGACGTCGTTCGTACCGCCTCTAAACGTTGCAGCAATGGCGCAACGTTGTCCTGTTCATTGAACATCGGCAACACGACCGCGAGTTGAAACGCTTTTGCCATTAGACGAACTTGATCCGCCGCGCGGCGAAGGCCACCATCTGCAGCAACAGCCAGCCATGACGCCATCGCTGGATGTTGGTCGTGCCATACGTTCTTTCTCGATAGCGAATTGGCATATCGACGATCTTCAGGTTCATCTTCGCCGCGCCGAACAGCAGATCGAAGTCGCCAAATGGGTCGAAATCACCAAAATAGGCGCGTTGTGCGGCGAGCCTTCGATAATCGGAAGCTCGCAATGCTTTCGTCCCACATAACGTGTCTTTGATCGACTGACCAAGCAGCCATGAAAACGCCAGGCTGAACGCTTTGTTGCCGATCAGATTGAAAAAACGCATGGCCTGCTTTTCCATCGGATACACAAGCCGAACGCCGTTGATGAAGTCGCCTTTGCCGGACTGCAAGGCGTCGAGAAAACGCGGCAAATCCTCCGGCGCGACCGTCAAGTCCGCATCCAAGATCATCAGCACGTCTCCGCGCGCTTCGAGGAAGCCAAGCCGCACGGCGTCACCTTTGCCTTTGCCCGTCTGGCGCAACAGCTGGCACTGACGATCTGGGCGTCTGGCGATCTCGCGTTCGATAGTCGCGTACGTGTCGTCGCTTGAATGGCCCTCGACGAAGACCAGCTCCGTGCCGCGCCCCATTTCAGGTGTGCGATCGAAGATGCTGGCGATGTTGCCCGCCTCGTTCCGCGCCGGGACGATGACCGAGACAAGCGGCGAACAGGATTCTCGACGCGGGATCGGACGCGCGACGACGAAATGCGTGAGAGTCGCGACGTCGAACGGCCACACGCGAGCCATGTAGCGGTTGGCCACGGGCTCGATCACTGGCGCCTCGACGGGCAGCAGGATCTCCTCCCAATGACGCATCACTTCGAAGTCGGCAAGTTTGAGCAGGTTTTCGGTGTCATCCACGGTCAACCAGTTCTGCTCGAGCAGCGGCTTGGCCAATCCCAGCGAACGCACAAGTTCGAGCGGAGCTTCCCACAGGCGGCTGTAGAAGTTCAGGACAACGCGAGATCCCGCATGTGTGATGCCGCCCATGTTCTCGAATACCGTCTGGACATCCCAGAGATCATTGATGAGATCGGACAGGATCACGACGTCGAATTGCTCGCGCAACTCGAGCACATGTGCGTCGGCCTGGACGAAGCGCAGGTGCGGATGCCGCGCCCTGGCGCGCCTGATCATCTCAGCGGAAAAATCGACGCCAACACCATGCGAAGGCTTCAGTGACTCCAACAGGTCGCCAGTCGCGCAGCCGATCTCGATTACCCGCTGGCCCACTGGGACGAGGGAGGCGTACACGGCAGCTATTCGTCGGTGGTAGCCAACACTCCAGACGTAAGCCACGGTACGCGAGGACGCGAGGGCGTCCCAGTGTTCGATGCGGGCCCGCGTGTACGCCAAAGCGGTTGTGTCTGTTCGGTTCAGCGCGCGAGTCAATTGACCACCACGATAGTCGAGGCGTCTGCAAGCTTGATCGTCGGAGTGCCCTCGTCGTTGGCGATCGGCCCCGTCACGCACACCATCTTTCCATCCAGCCCGGCTGGCGCATGCGCCACCTGGACGGTA
>JAFAPL010000418.1 GCA_019247135.1 Chloroflexota bacterium
TGATGGAGACACCCCACCAACCGAGTCGTCAAGCAGTGATCGGCACAGGGTGGTCTGAAAAGGCAGCTGCTGCATCGTAGAGCTCACCGGTCTGGAGGCAGTGGTAGAGCTTGCCGAGGAGCTTGTTGAACAGGTTGCGCTGCGCTCCGACATGCCGGTCGCCGTTGCGCCGTCGCCGCTGATAGTAGGTCCGACACGCCAGATCGTGTAGCAGCGCTGCGCGCACCCATGCGTAGCCCGCTGAGGCGATTCGGTCGTTCTTGGCGCGCCTGTAGCTGACGTGGTGACTCTTGCCGGAGTCTCTCGTGATCGGGGCCGCGCCGGCGTAGGCTTTCAATGCGCGAGCATCGGAGAACCGGTTCGCATCGTCGCCAATTTCCGCCAGAAGGCGGGCGCCGGTGAGCGGTCCAGCTCCCGGCATGCTGGTGATGATGGCGGCCGAGCGATGGGCCAAGAACAGCTGCTCCGCGGCGGCTGTAAGCACACCGACTGCATCACAGATCGCATCAAGCTGATGGAGCAGCGTCTGGAGATGGATGCCCATCGCGTCTTCGACTTCGGGCCGTTGGCGCAGTTCGACGCGACGCAGGAAGGTCTGAAGCCGTCGCGCTTCAGCATCGATGCCTCGGCTACGCCCAGCTCGACGCAACAGCGCCTGCAGGCGGGCCAATGAGAGCTTGCTGGCAACCGACGGCGTGGGTGCTGTGCACAGAATGACCCGGCAGGCAGCACTGTCCAGACGGTGCTTACCACCTCGTTCGAACGCCGCAATGGCGGCCGGGAAGTACCGTCGAAGCGCACCTCGAATGCGGTTGGTGAGACCAACCCGATCCCAGACGGCGTCCTGCTGTGCACGCGTCAGGACGCGGAGTGCTTTGACCGCGTCGCTATCTGTTGGCATCGGCCGGTGCGCATGTGCGTCGGTCCGAAGAATGTTGGCCAGGATGATGGCATCGCGTGCATCCGATTTAGCTCGACTCGCCCGATGTCGATCGCGATAGCGGGACACGGCAAGTGGATTGATGGCGTATACCTTCCGCCCGCCTGCCAGTAATGCCGCAACGAGGAGCAGTCCGGAATTCTCGATCGCGACAGGAATTAACTGATCCATGCGATCGCCACACTCAGCCAGCACTCCCAACAGCTCGGCGAAGCCTGCGGCGCCAACACCAATCCGGCGTTCCGCCAGCACGTTGCCAGATTCATCGACAATAGCGACGTCGTGGTGGTCTTCAGCCCAATCGATGCCACACGTCAGGCCCATGTAGATTCCCCCTTCAGGATCGCGTACTGATCGAATCGACTGGGCTCCGGCCGCCTAATGGGAGTGCTCGAGGCACAACACCTCACGAGCCATACCGCCCTGGTCGCCGGTGGCGCCCCAGCTCTGATCAAGACTCTCGGTCTGTGGCTACTTTGAAGACTCGGACCCACCGGTAACGCCAGTTAAACATCCGGATGATGTTCGTCGCCGGCAGCTCGCGGGACGCGCGGTCCGATCTCCATCTTCGGCTCAAAGTCCGTAGGCTCCTACAGGCCTGCGTGGCCCCGCGGCCACCGTCGACGGTTCCCATTAGGGACTCCTAAATGGTACGAGCAGCATGGCGACGGCGATCCGCTCGTGCTGCTTCATCCCGGGGGTGCCGGTGTCGACGCGCGAGCGTTTGGGCCGAACCTCGGGCCACTGCCCGCGGGGTTTTCCGTCTTCACGCCGGAGCGGCGTGCGCACGCCGCACGTCTGAGGTCGCGGGCCATGTGCCGACTCTGATCGAGTGATGTGGTCGGAGAACCAGCGGTCTAGCGTCCGGCCAGCTGAGCTACTACCGGAGCCAGCGCGTCAGCGAAGTCGGCGCCGAAGACGAAATAGGAGAAGCCGATGTCCTCCCGCCGCCGCTGGATTTCCTCGGCGGCCGCCGGATCATCGGGGAGAACGGCCAGCGAGTCCGCCGCGCGGAGCGCCGCAGCAGTGTCGGTGTCCGGGGGCGCCATAAACGGAGCGACACGGTCGCCGAAAACTGACACGTGAAGTGCGAGTTCGATATCGCGGCCGGCGCGGAAGTCGCGTGCCAGCTGCGCGACATCTTCCCGAGACTCACCCGGCATAAGTGCGAAATTGACCGTATCTGCAAACTCGGCCGCCAGCGCCCGCGCCTTCGGCCCACGTACGGCCATCACCACATGCGTGTGAAGATCCGGACCGTCGAGATCTCGCAGTGCCCTGACGGCCTCACGCACCTGGGCCAGCCGCTCGCCCGGTGCCGCCACGGGCAATCCCAGTTTGCGGAGCTCGTCCTCAATTCCTGGTCGGCCGGTGCCGACGCCCATCCCGAACCGACCCTCAGTCAGCACCGATAGCGAGTGCGCCTCCCACGCCATCATCCAATCCGCGCGCAGCGGGGAGGCATACACCCAGGTGCCCACGCGAATGTTGGCAACGGCCGCTGCCATCGCCAGCGCCGGGCCGGGCGCCGGTTGCCACTGAGGCACGTCGGGCATCAGGAGCGTCGAGTAGCCGGCGTCGGCGATGCGGCGCACGCGGTCTCGCCACGTCGGCAGGTCGGTCAAGATCGGGGCAACGACCCCGAATCGGAGCGGTCTGGTCATGTGTGGACTCCACTCAAACGCATGGTCACTGGCTCAGGCTGGCGCGCCCGGTGGTCCGGTAGACCTGGATCGTTACCCCGCTGGGAGTAGCCTCCGATCCGACCAGTTCGAGCGCCCAGTCCCGGCCGGAGTCGGGGAACAACCGCGTGCCCTGCCCGACGACTACCGGGAACGTGAACAGATTGATCTCATCGACAAAGTCGTTTGCTAGCAACCACCGGAACAGGGCGCCGCTGCCGTGCACCTGGAGTTCTCCGCCCGGCGTGTTTCGCCGCTCGCCCACCGCGGTCTTGAGATCACCCGAGAGAACGGTTGTGTTCGCCCACCGCGGCTCGCGGAGTGTTGTCGATGCCACGTACTTGGTCTTCGCGTGCAACGCCATCCAGATCGGGCTGTTACCCGGGTCGCTCCACGTGCCCCACGAACCGGCGAAGACCTCGTAGGTCCGCCGGCCGAACAAGAACGCGTCGGCGCGCAGATAGATCTCGTCCATGACGGTC
>JAFAPL010000696.1 GCA_019247135.1 Chloroflexota bacterium
GCTCCGACGTCGATGGCCGCGGCCGAGGCGCCACCGAAGTACAGCTCGATGCCGCGATCTGTCAACGGTCGAAACGGCAGCACCGCTCCTTCGAGTGTGTAGAACTCGCCGGCGAAATCCAGCGGATCATTCGAGTGCCACAGATGCCGCAGAATGCGCATGTACTCCGCGGTACGGCGATAGCGCGCGTCATGGTCGAGAAAATCGCCTTCGCGCCGTTGATCTGCTTCGTCACCGCCGGTGATGATGTGCAACGCCAACCGACCCGCGCCGGTGAAATGCTCGAAAGTGACTGCCTGGCGTGCCGTGAGTGGTGGACTGACGAACCCGGGCCGATGCGCGAGCAGAATATTGAGACTGCTAGTGACACGCACCGCGTGATTGGCCACCTGCCAACCGTCCGGCCAGTGGCTCCCGTAGCCGATGAGTATGCGGTCGAACCCGGCCTCCTCATGCGCTCTCGCGAACCTTGCCGTGAATTCAGGATCGATGAGCGGGCCTTGTGGCGGCAGCACCTCGGACGAGTTCTGCGTGCCGATCATGCCGATGATTTCGAGTGCCACGGAAGTTCTCTTCTCGTCTCGTCTCTTCTCTTCTTCTGTTCTCTTAAAACTCCACGATCGCGCGACCGGCGATCTGGCCGCGCTCGAGCGCGTCGCACGCCTCGTTGATCTGCTCCAGCTTGTAGCGTCGCGTCACCATCAGGTCCAGTGGCAGCTTGCCTTGCTTGAACCATCGCACCAGCAGCGGGAAATCGCGGTCCGGCGTGCTGCAACCACCCGGCGCGCCACGATAGACCTTGCCCCGAAAGATCATCGCCATGTCTGGCGCGGCCGCTTCGCCGTGCGGCACGCCGACGACTACGGCGACGCCCCCCTCGCGTTCGCCGGCCCGCCGGTCGCGCGCCGCCTGCAGGACCTGTTCCATTGTGATCTTGACGCCGATCGCATCGAAGGCCACATCCACGCCACCACCGCTCAACTCGCGAATTCTTGCCACTGCGTCTTGATTCCGCGCATTGATCCCCTGAGTGGCGCCGAATTGTTTGGCGAACTGGAGCTTCTCGTCTGCCAGGTCCACCACGATGATCGGGTACGCGCTGAGATTAGCGCACGCCTGAACGATCGACAGACCGACTCCGCCCACGCCGATGATCGCAACGGATTGTCCAGGACGCACCTGAGCGGCATTCAAAGCGGCACCGGCGCCAGTCATAACGGCACAGCCGATAATCGAAGTCACATCGGTTGCGATTCCAGGCTCCAGGTGGACCACCATTTGCTGGTCCACGATGACGTCTCTGGACCAGGTGAAGGTACCGGTGTACGCGGGGGCTCCGAAGGACACAGGCGAGCCGCGGTAGGTCACGACCGCGGGCGTCGGCAACGGCAAGCCGAACGTGGCGCTGCGCGGAACCCAGGTAACCATGACGTTGTCGCCCTCACGGACGTGGCTCACAGCCTTGCCCACGGCGCTGACCGCGCCCGTCGATTCGTGGCCGAGAACCAGCGGCAGCGATGGGTTTGGTCGATGTAGCTCGTGCAGCTGCGAGTGACAGACGCCGGTTGCGAATTGGCGGACGACGACCTGCGTCGGCCCGGGCTCCGGTAGCTCGATGTCGTCGATGACCATCGGTTTGCCTGACTCGACGTAGATCGCGGCGGGCGTCTTCATTGCCTGCTAGTCTAGCCACCTCCGTCCGACAGGTGGACGCGTCCATCGCGCACCTCCAACCAGCGCCGGAAGCCCCGCAGAAAGGCACGATCATGTGCGACGACCACGACCGTGCCATCGAAGGCATCGAGCGCGGCGGAGAAATGCTCGCGCGCCTCAACGTCGAGATGGTTGATCGGCTCGTCCAGCAGGAGCAGGTTGCAGCCACGCAACACGAGGCGGGCAAGCTGTAATCGGCTGCGTTCGCCAAGCGAGCAGGCTGCCACGCGTTTGAACACGCCGTCGCCGTAGAAGAGGAAGGCCGGCAGAAAGCTGCGCGCATCCTGTTCGCTCATCGGCCGTTCTTTCAGTACGGTCTCGAGCACCGTCAGATCGGGGTCGAGGGTCTCCTGCTCCTGCGCCATGACCCCGAGACGTACACCAGCGCCGAGCTGGATGGCGCCGTGCGTTGGCGTCAGTTTGCCTTCGAGCAGGCGAAGCAGGGTTGTCTTGCCGGCTCCGTTCGGTCCGACGAGCGCAAGGCGCTGGCCGAATCGAAGATCGAAGCTGACGTGGCGGAAGAGTGGTGGCTGGCCCGGGTGGCTGAAAGCGACGTCTTCAACTCGAACCATGGCGCGGCCGCCTGGCGGAGGTGCGCCGAAGTTGAGATTGATCGGCCATCGCAGCTTTGGACGTTCCACGCGCTCATCAGACGCCAGAAAACGTTCGAGCTTTTTCTCGCGAGATTTCGCGACGGCGGCCTTTCTTCTGGCGAATTTTCTCAGGCCCGGCTGGCGGGCAGTGGTCGACATCTCGATTGAGCGCGCCTCGCTCTTCAGTCGGCTAATGTCGTGTTGGACCCGGTCGACGTAGTCCTGCTGATGCCTCCACGTGTCCTGGAGGCGCTCGCGCTCGTGCGTACGTGCCTCGGAGAACGCGCTGTATCCGCCCACGTACGAGAGCACCGTGCGACTCTCCGGGTCGAGATACAGCACACGACTCACGGTGGCGTCGAGGAATGCACGGTCATGCGACACGATCAGGACGGACCTGGGGTATGCCGTGACGAACGACTCCAGCCAGTCCAACGCGTCCAGATCCAGGTGATTGGTGGGCTCGTCGAGCACGAGCAGGTCCGGCTCGTGGAGGAGCAACGTCGCCAGGCCGAGTCGCGTTTTCTGACCACCGCTGAGCTGGGCCACGGGCATGCCCGGTTCAGTTCTCGCCAGACCGAGACCGTCGAGCACCTTGTCAGCACGCGCCAGGCGCTCGTATCCGCCGAGCGCCTCGAAGCGCGTCAGGGCCGCGTCGTATGCGTCGAGGGGGTGGTCCGTCCCGAGCTGCTCGGCGGCGGCCTGCATGTCTGCTTCAGCCTGGTGGAGATCAGATTGAGCGTCGGACACGACCTCTTCGAGGGTGCGTTCGTCGTCGTTGGCGAACGCCTGGGGCAGGTAGCCGAAGCGCGCGCCAGGCGGAGACAGCACAACCGTCCCGGAGTCGGCGTGTTCGGCTCCGACCAGGCAGCGCACCAGCGTCGACTTGCCGGTACCGTTTGGACCGATCAGGCCGACGTGCTCACCGTCATTCAGTACGAAGGTAACGTCAGCCAGAACTGTCGTGGAGCCGTAGGCTTTTGCAAGATGTTGAACGTGTAACACGGGGTCTCCTGAACGCTCGCATTGCGGAGACTCCCTTGTGGTGAGGGGTCCCCTGGGCTTAGACGGTCTGCGTGCTCAGGAGGTTCTTCACGTTCACTTTTGCCCTTTCGTGCGGCTCGGCGCAGTCTAGCACACTGCTTTACGCGGCATCGGTCTCCGTTTCCTCATAGAACTGTTCGATGTCTTCGTACACGTCCTCGGGGAACTGCAGGTCCCGATACACGTTGCAGGCGCGCGGATCGTCTGGATTCGGGCAGATTGGAAAATCCTGTCGCTCTTGCCACTCCAGGATGCGCTCGCGGCGGGGCGGGTTGTAATCACGGGCCTGGACCTGGTGGACGAGTGAGCGGGCCTCGTGCTCGTCGCAGCTGGGGTCATGCGTGAGCTGCTCGATGAGCTCGTCTTCGCTCAGGAAGTGATGCCCGACCATCGCAAACACCAGCCGCCCGTAATGCCCGATATCTTTCTTCTGCTCGAGCGCATCCAGCAGATGAGCCATAACGTCGCTCTTGCGCAGCTCGTCGATTGGATCCGTCGTTGTTTCGCGCTTCATAACCTGGTGTGGAACGCACGTTCTATGCCACGCGACGGGCAATGAGAGCCAGCAGATCATGATCTGCTGGCCACGGGCGCTCATGAGCGGTTCCGAACTTGTACCGAGTATAAGGTCGGCAAGATGACTGAATGGAACGCGCGCGCGTATACACGCCTGTCCTCGCCGATGCAGACCTGGGGCGAAGCCGTGCTCGATGGCTTGCATCTCCACGGCGACGAGACAGCGCTCGACCTCGGCTGTGGCAACGGCACATTGACCCAACATCTGCTCGAACGCCTGCCGCGCGGCAAGGTCATCGCCGTCGACCGCTCCGCGAACATGCTCGCCGCCGCACGGGAACACCTGGAGCCGCGATTCGCCGGCCACGTCGAATATCTCCAGCGCTCGCTCGACGAGCTTGACTTCGATGAGGTCGCGGATCTCGCGTTCAGTAACGCGGCGTTCCACTGGATCAAGGACCATCCGCGTCTGTTTCGCGTGATCTTCCGCGCCATGAAGCCTGGCGCGCGTCTGGTGGCGCAGTGCGGCGGTGAGCCGAACATCGCAATTGTGCGCGAGCGCGCGGCTCGACTGATGCAGGCGGAGCCGTACCGGCACTATTTCGACGGCTGGACCAGTCCGTGGGAATTCGCGACACCCGAGCTGATGTCGGAACGGCTGACGGCCGCCGGCTTCTCCGATGTCGAGACGAGCCGGTTCGAGGCGCCGGTGCGGCTCTCCTCATTGGAAGAAACACGCGATTACTTGACGAACGTCATTTTGGGAACCCACCTGGAGAGGATTGCCGAGCCAGAACTGCGTAAACAATTCGTGGAGACGTTAGCCCGGCAGTACGCCGAAGACGACCCGCCGTACGTCTTCGACTACTGGCGCCTCAATCTGCGCGCGCGCCGTCCAGCGGACTGAATCAGTCTTTCACGCCGAAGATGTACGCGGCCGTGCGCCAGAAGATCTGGTCCTGCTCGTCGGCTGATAAGCCCGCGTCCTCGAAGGCGTGCATCCACGCGGTCAGCTCGCGGCTCATGTGGGCCATGTCGCTGTCGGAGCCCCACGTCAATTTGAGCGTGGAGACCTCGTTGCGCAACATCCGGCGCTCCATCAGATGCCGACGTACGACGGTGCCTCCAGAGATATCGAAATACACGTTGCGGCGCCAGCGCGCGACGGCCGCGGCGGAGTCGTACAGACCATATCCCAGGTGGGCGCCGATAATCCGAAGCTCCGGAAACGCGACGCTGATGCCGTCGAGGAAAACTGGTTGCATGCGGCCCGCGCCGTACCACGAATCCACGCCCTCCTCCAGCTCGTGATGGCGGCGCCGCTCCATGTCGCGAGCGAGATCCTCGGCCGCCTCGAGGCTGGCCGGCGGGAACTGGAGGTAGTCGATCATCCCGCCCACGATCCCCGTGTGAAACAAGCACACGAGACTGTGCCGCTCGGCTTCGGCGTAGACCGGAAAATACGTCGGATCGTCGTAATTGCGACGCGGATTGATGATCTTCAATCCCTGAAATCCGCGCGCTGCGAAATCAGACACCATGGCTGGCGTCGTCTTGTCG
>JAFAPL010000705.1 GCA_019247135.1 Chloroflexota bacterium
GCGCTTCACTCATGGTCGGCGGCAACATCGTTGGTCAGACACGCATCTTGACGACAGCGATTGCACTGGAGTCGAGCCGCGGCGACTTCGCTCTGGCGCTGGCGCTCGGCCTGGTACTGCTGCTGCTCGCCCTGGCGGTCAACGCCAGCCTGGGTGTTGCTGCTCGTCTACGGGTCCCGAGTTAGGCCGGCCAGCGTGTGCGCGACGTGGAGAACTCGCTGGAAGACTGTGACCGTGGTCAGGACGGCGAGGAGTGCGAGGATGAGGACCAGCGCCTGGGGCAGGATGGGGGCGAGGAGGAGGCCGATGCCCAGCGCAATGATGCGTTCGGGGCGCTGGAACCAGCCAACCTCGGCGGCCTGAAGGCCGACGCCCTCGGCGCGGGCGCGCGAATACGAGACCATGAGCGAGCCGACCAGGGCGATGTACGTCAGGGCGACGCCCAGAGTGTTGCCGGTGGACTGGTAGTACCAGAGCAGACCAAAAAAGACGCAGGCCTCGGCGACGCGGTCACATACAGAATCCAGGAAAGCGCCGAAGGTGGTGACACGGTCAGTGGCGCGGGCGAGGGCGCCGTCCAGCGTGTCGGTGGCGCTGAAGATCCAGAGGCACACACCGGCGGCGGTGAACCAGCCGTTGGCGACGAGGATGCCGACCGAGGCCGTGAGGACGGAGCCGACGATGGTCAGGGCGTTGGGGGTGAAGCCGAGGCGGCCGAGGAAGAGGGCGGGCGCGACGGCCGCGCGGCGGGAGTGTTGTTTGAGCTCTTTCACGCGGCCGCTGGAGGGCGCGAGCGACGCTTCACGTTCTTCACGCGGCGGCCGGAGGCGTCTAGCTCAGTCACAGGATCTTCAGCACAGGTGAGCCCGGCCGAGGCATGAACCAGGGTGGGAAATGCGGGCTGCCGGGGCGTTCCATGCAGCACGACGAGTCGGAGGGTGCGGCACGGCCGCTCATGAGCGGCCGTGGGAGCCCGCACATGTGCGGGCTCCTTGTAAAAGACAAACCCCTCACACGCGCATGAGCATGCCTGCCATGCGGCGGACGCGCGCGAAGCGGACGTGCTGTGGCTCGGGCTCGCCCGCGCGGCGCTCGAGCACGTGCTCGTAGTAGTCGAGCACCTGGGAGGCGATGCGAGGCCAATCGTAAAATCGCGCTTTGGCCTGGCCGGCGCGGCGCATGCTGGCACGCAGCTCGGGATTGCTGAGCAGGCGGCAGATGGCATCGGCGATCGCGCCCGGGTTCTTCGGTTCGACCAGCAGCCCATGCTCGCCCTGCGCGACGACGTCGCGATACCCGGGGATATCCGAGGCGACAATCGGCGCTCCCGCGGCCATCGCTTCCAACAGCACGATCCCGAAGCTCTCCTGGCCCGTGTTGGGCGCGCAGAAGAGATCCGCAGCCTGGTAGTAGCGCGGCAGATCCTCGCTCGACACATAGCCAGCGAACGTCACATCCGAAGGTGACCAGCCCTGGCGCGTGGCAAAGCGCTTGTAACCCTCCAGCGGCCGTCCTCGGCCAACGACGATCAGACGCGCGTCAGGCACGCGCTGAACGACCATCGGCCATGCGCGCAGTAGAAAGCGCAGGCCCTTCCGCTTTTCCAGGCGGCCGACGAAGAGCACGGTGGGCCGCCTGTCGCGCGGAGATTCGAGCGGGTCCGTGGGTGTATTGAAGCGAGGAAAATCGATGCCGTTGCCGATGATGCGGTAGTCGGCCGGGAAGTACTCGCCTACGAACTCGCGCGCCGCGCGCGAGACGGCGATGTGCCCGTGCAGCTTGCGAAAGAACGGTCGCAGGATGCCCTTCCCGTAAAAGTACGCCAGGCGCGAGTTGCGATACGCGTGAAAGGTGCCGACGTTCGCGGCATTCGAGTGCCGCAAGACGGTCAACGGCAACGCGGGCATCATCGGCTCATGCAGGTGGATCAGATCGAACTGCTCCTGCTGGAGCAGTCGTTTCGCCTGCAGGTAGGAGCGCAGCGAGAGCGTGATGCGCGCGACTGATCCGTTAGCGGGGATCGAGACGACACGTCCGATGCGATGTATGTGGCCGTCGTCTATCGCGGTGATCGGTTCGGACTCGTCATCCGACGAGGGCGCGACGATATGCACCTCGTGGCCGCTGGTGCGGAACTGCTCGGCCAGATGTGCGACATGCTCGGTAACACCGCCCGGATACGCGAAGTCGTACGGAGAGACGAGCGCGATCTTCACGACGCGTCGCGGCTCAGCCGGACTGTGCGTCGGGCCAGCGTTTCTGGAAAACCGTCCATTGCTGCGGATGGCTCGCGATATGGTACTCCAGGCGTTCAGCGACGGCCCGCGTGAGCAGGAGCACGTCCTGCTTGGGGTCTCCGGATCGTTCGATCGTGATGGGCGGCTCGAAGATCCCATCAAAGCGGCCGTCTGGCCGAAGTCTGGCGATCGCCGCGAGAATCGGGGCACCGGTACGCACCGAGAGTGCGGCGGGGCCGTCCGCAAACGTGGTCGGCGCGCCAAAGAATGGAATGACGGGGCCAGTCCCGTTGATGTCGCGGTCGGTCACCAGGCCCAGCACTTCGTTACGGCGCAGGGCGGCAACAAGCTCGCGCAGCGCGTATGGCGTGGCTGGAAGGAGCCGCGCCCCGAACGCTTCACGTTGGGCGACGAAAAAGTCGAGCAGCTCGGGAGGTTCGATCGGCTCCAGCAGGCCACTGAGACGGTAACCAAGAGCGGGTAGGACCTGACCGACAAGTGAAACGCTCGCCAGGTGACAAGTGACCAGGATGGCGCCGTGGCCATTCGTCAGCGCCTGGTCGACGTTTTCCAGGCCCTGAATTTCGATCAGACGAAGCAGCTCCGCCCGGCTGAGGTATGGCAGGGAAAAGATGTCCCAGTAGTTGAGCGCGCCGCACATGAAGACCGCGCGCACCTCACTGCTCGTTGGCGGCCTGTGAAGAATGTGCCGCAAGTTATCGATCACCGCCGCGCGCGCGGTCGGGCTCGAGAAGTACCACAACGTGCCGCCGACCGCACACAGGCGCACTGCCGCCGTGTGAGGCACACGCGCCGCAAGCCGGCCCAGGATGGCGAATAACGCGATCAGCGCGCGGACTCGCACCCGCGGCTAGTCGGCCAGGATGGTCGGGCCGCGGGGGCCTGTCATGCGAGGGCGCCGCATGAACAACGCGGGTGGAATTGCCAGGAGCGTGATCACGGCCGTCACCCGGAAGACGTCGTCGAAGGCCATCACCGCCGCTGTGAGCGCGACCTGTTGGGCTGCCATCATCAGGCCCATGGCCTGGCTTTGAACACCCGACAAGCCGTGCGCGGTCGCCATCTGCTGGCCCATATACAGCAGCCTCTGGAGCGGCAGGTTCTCGGGAGTGACCGTCTGGTCGAGCATCGCCGTGTGATACGTCTGGCGTAGCTGCAGCACGGTCACCACGACCGCTGTGCCGAAGGCGCCGAACACCTGGCGCATGACGTTGCTCATCGACGATGCGCGGCTCATCAAGTGCATGGGCACCGCGTTGAGACCGGCCGTCATGGACGGCATCATCACCAGACCCATCGCTACGCCGCGTGCGGCCAACCACACGCGGATCGTCATGTCGCTCGTGTGTAAATCGAGTGAGCTGAAGTTCCAGGTCGTCACAACCAGGAGCGGCAGACCCACCAGTAGCAGCGGGCGGGCGCCGACACGATCCACCACTCGACCGACCAGCGGCATCGCCACGGTCATCGGCAGCACCTGCGCGACCAGGATCAGACCCGTCTCGGCGGCGCCGAGGCCGCGAAAGTTCTGCAAGAACAGCGGGAGCACGAGCATACCGCCGAACATGCCGACCGTCAGCACGAAGCTGACCATGGCCGAGAGCGTGAAGATCGGGATCGCGAACAGGCGAAGCTCGAGGAGCGGGTGCTCGTCGGTGAGCTCGACCCACACCCATGCGGCGAGTCCCGTCAGGCCGATGGCGAAACGAAGCAGGATGCCTGGATTGGTCCAGCCGTCCGTGGCCGCATCGGACAGGCCGAGAAGAAGCGCCGAAAACGCGACCGCCGAAAGGAGAAAACCGCGCAGATCAAATTTGAGCCCGGGCACGTACTCCGATTCGCGCAGCAACGTGAAGCCCATGAAGAGTCCGAGCAGCCCGATGGGTACGTTCAGGGTGAAGATCACGCGCCAGTCGATGTACTCGACGATGTAGCCGCCTAGTGTCGGACCAAGTACCGGGGCGAGCATCAGCGGCAAGCCGAAAAAGCCCATGATCGTGTTGCGTTGCTGGGGCGGCACCACCCGGAACAGCATCGTCATGCCCAGCGGCATCAGCATCCCGCCGCCGAGGCCCTGAATGACGCGGAACGCCACCAGGCTCGTGTTGTTCCATGCCAGACCGCATAGCAATGAGCCCAGCGTGAACAGGCCCATCGTGATCAGGTACAGCCGCTTGGTGCCGAACGTATCCGAGAGATAACCAGTGGCGGGCATGATTACCGCGAGCGAGAGCATGTAGCTGGTAACGACCAACTGGGTCTCGTGCACACCGACGCCAAAGACGGTGGTGATCTTGGGCAAGGCGATGTTCACCACCGTCTGGTCGAGCATGACCATGAACGTCCCGACGACCGTGCAGAGCAGCACCTGCCACTTGTAGTCCAGGCCATGCAGCAGCCCCAGCCCGCGCGGGACGGCAAGGCCCTGAGCGATCGGCGGGTTTGCGGCAGCCACCGCGCTCAGTCGCTCACGCGGATCTTGACTTCGACGTTGGCTCCCAGAAGCGTTGGCTGATTGCCGAGGTTCACCGAGATACGCACCGGGATCAGCTGAGTGACTTTGGTGAAGTTGCCCGACGTATTCGAAGTCGGCAGCATGGAGAAGGTGTTCGCCGTCGCAGGCGTGACCGCCTCCACCTTACCGGGGATGTCCTGGTTCAGGGCGTCGACGTGGACGGTCACGGGCTGACCGACCTTGACCCGGGCAATGCTCGTCTCCTCGACGTTGGCGGTCACATACAGCTGAGTGGGATCGACCACCTGTAGGATCGCCTGACCCGCCTGCACGTTCGAGCCCACCGCGACGGGCTCGGCGATCACCACCCCATCGATCGGTGACTGGACGTCCACCTTGCTGTCGGCGCTGCCCAGAAAGCCCATCCTGGGCTGTCCGTTCTGAGCCGTGCCGATCTGTGAGGGCAGAGCCACCTGCGAGACCACGTCACCTCGGTGAACCTGATCGCCAATGCTCGGCCCGATCGTGTCGACTCGACCAGCGTTCATGGAACCAACCTGGACCGGCTGGCCAGCGAGCTGAGCGTTGTCGGTCGAGACGTACAGGACGCTCTCGCGCCATGCGTTGAAGCCGACGAACGCAAGCACCAGCAGGATGACCAGGACGATCGGCAAGAGCACGCGGCGGTTGAGGAACCTCGGGCGGCGTCGGGGCGCGGGAGTTTCCCCCACCATCGCGGCAGGCGCCACTGGCGCCGTTCCTGGCTGCCCAGCGGGCGCAGACGGAGCCGGAGCTCCAGCGGGCGCGGGGGCAGCGGGGGCACCAGCGGGCGCCGCCGGAGCGGGGGCACCAGCGGGCGCTTCGGGTTCAGCGACAGCCGCGACGGCGGGTGTGCGCTCGAGCCCAGCGTTCGGCGCGTGCGCGCTGTTGCCGTCTCTTCCGTTCCCGTCTCGTCCGTCGCCGTCAGGGTGATATGGCCGCTGCTGCGGATCTTGCACTCGAACATTCATTACTGCACTCCGGGAGGCGCGAGCGCCGTCCGCAATTGCGGTACGACCACGTCACCGCTGTTCAATCCATTGGAATTGCCGACGGCGACCACCTGTCCATCCGCCAGCCCACTCGTGATCTGGACATATTGATCACTGACCAGACCAGTCTGGACGTTCGTCCGTTGCGCCTTGCCGCCATCGAGTGTGATCACGGTAGCCGGCGCATTCGGCGAGAGTGATCCGACAATGGCTTCACGCGGCACCATCAGCGCGTTCGGTTGGGCACTCGTAACGATGTTGATCTGGGCCATCATGCCTGCGCGCAGCTTGTTGCCGACATCTTTCGGATCGATGTGGACAGTCGCCGTACGGGTTTTCTGATCGATCGCCGGAGCGATCGTGGTCACAATACCCGTAAAGCTCTGGTCCGGGTACGCGGGCACCTGAAAGGATACGGGCTGCCCTTCCGAAACACGCCCCAATTGTGCTTCGTCGACATTGGCATCCACTTCTAACGACGGCGGGATCAAGACGACGATCGGAGATTGGGGACTGACGAGTGCACCTGGCGAAACCTGCCTGTCGAAGACGATGCCGTCCACCGGCGCCACAACCTCCGTCTCGCGCACGCCGAGCTCGGCGAGCTGCAGCGCGGCCTGGGCTTGATCCACGGCGGCCTGAGCCGCCTGGACGTCCTGGTCGGTGTATGGATTCTGTGCCTTGTCCAGCTGTGCTTGCGCCTGGTTGACGACGTGCTGTTGCTGCTCGAGGTCGAAGCCCGTGTACGGCTGCGCCGCTTTCCGCAACTGGTCCTGGGCCTGGCTGACCACCGCCCGCTGAGCCTCGATTTCTTGCTGAGTTGAGGGCTGGCTCGCGAGCGCCACCTGCTGCTCAGCCTGAGTGATCGCGTCCTGCGCAACCTGGACGTCCTCATCTTGTGGCCCGGCCACGATCTGCTCGAGCCGCGCTTGATCTGCCTTGAGTTTTTCGCGGGCCGCGTCGACGTTCGCCGCGGCGGCCTTGCGCTGCGCTTCGAGCGTGCCGTCCTGGGCAGCCGAAAGGCGCGCCACCGCGACCGTGAGACTATCTTGCGCGGCGTTCAACTGGCTCTGCGCCTGATCGCGGGCGGCCTGGAGCTGCGAACGCTGCGCCTGCACACCGCCATTGGTGATTGCATCCAGGCGCGATTTCGTAGCTTTGACCAGCGCGTCGGCGCTGGCGACCTGCGCCTGCAGCGCGACCTGCGAGGCAGGCGTACCACCGCGGCGCAACAGGTCGAGCTGGCCCTGGGCGGCCTCGACAGCCGTATTGCCAGCGTCGACCGCCGCGTTCGCGGCCGCCTTTGCGGCGCCGCACGCCGTGCTGTTGTCGCCGGCAGCAATCGTCATGATCGTGCCGGTCGTCGTTCCAGTGATCGGGTTCGTGTGCTGGTTCACTGCCTGACCGATCGGAACGGGTGCACACGCGCCCGCGACGTTTTGCTCCAGGGCCGTCTGGTTGGACTCGGCGGCCGCTTGCTGTGCCTGCGCCTGGGCCACCGCGGCCTGAGCCTGCGCCACGGTCGCCTGGGGCGGGTTGTAGGCCTGCTTCAATGCGGCCTGCGCGGCGCTGAGGGAGGCTTGCGCCTGGTCATACGCGGTCTGAGCTGATTGCACGTCCGCCGCGCTCGATCCGGTCTGATTGCGTAATGCGGCGTCCGCCGAGCTCACCGCGGATTGAGCTGCCGAAACCTGCGACGTCAGCGAATCCGCCTGGCTCTGTAGTGACTGGAGATCGGCCGCGTTCGTGCCGCCTAACGCAGCGTAGGCGGCCTCGACGGCCGAGAGCTGCGCCGTGTCGGCGGCTACGGCGCTGGCGGCTGCCTGCCGGACGTCTTCAGTCGCGCCGTTCTGAAGAGACTGGAGTTTCTGCTGGGCTGAATTGAGCGCTGCCTCGGCGGACGTCACCGTCTCGGGGCGACCACCACTCAGCATCAGATTCAGCTTCGCCTGCTGTGCAGACAGTGCGGCTTGCGCGGCCGCCACATCGTCGTTGCGACCTTGAGCCTGCATGGCTGCGAGTTTCGCCGCCTGCTGGGCAAGCGCCTCCTGGGCCGACTGGATGTCCTGTTCCTTCGGTCCCGCCAGAACCGTTGCCAGCTTGGCTTGCGCCGCCTCGACGTTCGAACGCGCCTGGAGAACTTGAATCTCGGGCGAGTCCTGATCGAGCTCCGCCAGAACGTCACCCGCGTGGACCGGCGAACCCACACCGACCATGACGGTTTCAACTCGCCCGGTGGCCTTCGGATAGACGGTGATCTGATCTTTCGCTCGCACGTCGCCGCTGAATGAGACGACTTGTTGGATGTTGCCGCGCTGCGCGGTACTGGCCGGGACCACCAAAGCCTGATTGGTGTTCTGGGATGCGCCGGGAACGCTGGCCGGCAACTGGCTGCACCCGACCACCAGGCCGGTAACGAGCGTAGTGCTCAGCAGGGTCATGCGATGGAGTCTCATGCGACGACCTCCCGCGGCCGAGCCTGGTCGGCCAGCCTGCTGCTAGCGGACAGCAGATACTCGAAAGCTTTCTCGACTGTAGTCAGCTCATCCAGGGTCAACTGAGACAAGAGTGCGGTCCATTGCTCGTTGCGGTAGCGAAGCAGCATGTTGACGAGTTCCGCGCCGCGCGGCGTCGGCAAAACACGCGTGATACGCCGATCGTCAGGGTCCTCGCGGCGGACGACAAAACCGTGATCGACCAGACGGTCGACGATGCCCGTGATCGTGGACAGCGTCACGCCCAGCGACCGAGCGATCTGGCCGTGCGTGACACCGTTGTGCTCGGACACGCACATGAGTGCTTTGAGCTGAGGCATCGTCAGCTCGACGCTGAGCCACGCCTGGTCCTGGCCCGTATGGAGCGAGCGGAAGAGGGTGCTGCTGCAGTCCATGATTCGCTGAAGCTGCGTGACGTCGTCGTGCATGCCCGTGCTGCCTCCCGCCGGCTACAGCCGACTTTTTGGTCCAACGAAATAGTTAGGGTGGCACGAATAATAACGAAGTGTTTAAGCGATGTCAACGTAAGCAGGTCGCGCGAGCAGCGGCCGCGTTACGCGAGAGCGGCTAGCGCAGAATGACGGTCTGACGCTCGCCGTTGCGCAGCAGCATCAAGCTGGTGGGCTGGCCGGCCACACGCTGCTTGCCGATCTGCTCCAGATCCGCTGCGGAGGCTACGGGCCGCCCCGACAGCTCGACCACGATGTCGCCTGCTTCAACCCCTGCGCGCGCGGCAGCGGAATCCGGTCGGACACTGCCGACGTACGCTCCTGCACCGTCCTTGGCGTCAGTCACGCGCAGGCCCAGCCCACCGCCTTTGCGGTGCCGGGATGCCAGCCGCTGCAACCGCGGCATGTCGAAGCCGACGATGGCTTCCTGATCGTCCGCGATGACCGGCACGCCCATCTGGCGCGTGCGCATGACCATCTCCTGGGCCGCCTGCTGGTCGACCGAGACATCACGCGTATCGAAGTCGACGCCCTCCTTGCGAAGGAACTCCTTCGCTCGTACGCACCAGGGTCAAGTCGGGGTCGTGTAGACGGTGACGTCGGCCACGAGGCCTATTATGCGGAAATTGCCTCGAACGCGGCGCGACCTGCGTCGATTGTCGCGTCGATGTAGGCGTCGGTGTGTGCGAGGGAGACGAA
>JAFAPL010000736.1 GCA_019247135.1 Chloroflexota bacterium
GATCCTGGTCGAGAACCCAGACGTGCGAGATGCTGATCGAGGTGAACATGCAGGCAGTCTAGAGACGCGAAGCGCTCCCGACTTCTCCGAAACTGCTCGGCCGCGTCCACGCCATGGTGAAGCACGTCGGGACGGGTCGGAAGGAAATCTGTTCGCGATACTCGCTCGGCGAGAGTCCAACGATCTCACGAAACGTGCGACTGAATGTGCCAAGGCTGTTGAAGCCGACGTCCAGACAGATGTCGGTGATGCTGCGATCCGTCTCGCGCAACAGGAACATCGAGCGCTCGACACGTCGACGCTGCAGATATCGATGCGGCGTCTCGCCGAAGGTCGCCCGAAACGTGCGGATGAAGTGCGCCTCGGCCACGCACGCGATCGCCGCCAGAGCGGGGATATCCAGCGGCTGGGCGTAGGCGCGATCCATCGCGTCACGCGCGCGCAACATGCGCCGATTGCAGTCTTCAGATGGCCGTGGCGCCTGCATTCCGTCGCGATTTTAGTCGGCGCGAAACTGAATCCGTCGGTTAGATGCGCGACTTAGCCCGCTGTGGTGGGTTACGTCGGCGGGACGTAGACCTCGGCCTTGGGCGCCCAGCCCGTCCGCCACGCCCAGTAGATGTCACCCTCCGGAAACAGCGGCCCTGCATCGCGATAGTGAAAATCCTTGGCCAAAATCGGGACGATCGATGCTTCGTTGTCGGGATCGACGATGACATACGCGAGTTGCCGCTGCGACAACGCGTGCGCGAGCAGGCCTTCCCAGTCACTGCCCTCCTGCGTACCGGTGCCGCCGAAGGCGCCTTCCAGCTCTCTGACCGCGCCCAGGTCGGGCGCGATCACATCCTCACCGACGTACCCCCGATACGAGCCGGCGAAGACCGGTCCCTGGAGCGAGGCGACAGTCGCGCTCAGACGTTCGCCGTCCCACATGTCTGATCGATATGGCACGACCAGACGCGGGTTGTAGAGCATGATCGCGAACTGCGCGACCGCGGCGAACATCACGTACGTTCGCCCCACCCTCACCCGTTCCGCTGTGCCCGTGAGATAGCTCACAGCTTCGTGCAACGCCAGGCCGAACAAGAGTGCGAACGCCGCGTACGCGGGCAACTGGACGTTGCGTCCGCCGCCGATATTGGAATCCGAGATCCATGCGGTCGCAATCAGCCCGACGCACGCGCAGACATAGAACGTGAGCCGTTCACGGTCGCGCGCTTTCGCGCGCGCGTACAGATAAAACGGACCGACGACCATCGGAATGGCGAATCGCATCAGCAAGTCGGACCACAACCTTGAGACGTACTGCGGCTCGAGCTCGTGCCGCCTCGGCAGCTCCCACAAATAGAAGAGCGGCCAGGTGCCCGCCTGCGCGACCAGCACCAGCACCCCGAGCGCGACCGTGAGGACCGCGGCCGCGGCGTACGGCACCACCTGCGCGCGCCGGAGCAGGACGAGCGCGATGCCCATCGCAATCACGACCGGCACACCGGACTGCTTGGTGAGCAACGAGAGTCCCATCAGCAGGCCCGCGCCTGCTGCACCCCGCCATGACGTCGCGATGCGTGCGAAGTACACGCCGCCGAGCATCAAGCACAGCGCCAATGCATCCATGCGCCCGATATCCATGGCCATGTCGACGAGCGGACCACAAGCCGCAAACAGCCCACCGCTCACCAGGCCCATCGCCAGGCTGCCCGTTTCTCGTTGGACGAGCAGCATGAGGACGGTGATGGATCCAACCGACGCGAGCACGGACACGAGCCGCATGCCGAGCAGCGCCGAGCGCGCGAGTGCGCTGAATGCCGCCGACACATAGAAGTAGACCGGCCCGTAGATCAGCGGCACGTAGCCGAGCTCAGGCTTGACGTACAGCGGCTGGCCCTTGAGCACGCGCTGCACTTCCTGGAGTGCGCCAGGCTCGACCCCGTCGACGGGGTATGGGTAGACCGCCCTGAGTAGCCCGGTGCCGACGAACGCAGCCACGTACGCACCCGCCACACCGACGAGCACCAGCTCCGGCCAGCGCCCACGCAAGCGCACCGCGAGGGCGGTGAGTCCGCCACTCTGCATGGTGATCGCACCCGCGCTGAGGCTGCGCATTCCGCCCGTCACGGTAACCACTCCCGAGCCAGCCCCGCCAGCGTTTGTCGCCCGCTAACTTTGAGTTCTGAAGCGGCCCGCCAGCGTTTGTGGCGCGGGTATCGCGCACTTCTGAGGCGGCCGCCGTGCGTTTGCCGCACCGTATCTCACAGTTCTGACGCAACCCGCCAGCAGTTCTGAACCGGCATCCACCACGTCTGAGGCGGCCCGCCAGGGTTTGTGGCACCGTATGCACTGGATGCCACGCGCACCAAGGCGCTCGCCGACCATCGACGACGTGCGCGCTTTTGCGCTCACGCTGCCGCGCACTACGGAGGGCTACGTACGCGGTGAGCTGAAGTTCCGCATCGGCCGCCTCGTCTACGCGACCTGTTCGCGCGACGGAACGCTGATGGGCATCGCGTTCCCCCGCGAGTGGCGGCCCGTTGCCGTCGATGCCGAGCCTGAGAAATTCTCGCTGCCGCGCCCGTCCGAGCTGCGCTGGAACTGGATCATGGTCCGCATGGCGGCGCTACAGGTGCGCGAGATGCATGATCTCGTGCTCGAGGCCTGGCGCATGGTGGTGCCACAGAGGGTGTTCGCCGCCTACAGCGCACGCGCCGCCGCACCGCACTCCAGCCAAGGTGCTCCTTCTGCTGCGTCCGAGCCCCGGGCTCCTGCTCGGTTTGCTGCTGCGCCTGCCCCGCGGACTTATGCTGCGTCCGAGCCCCGGGCTTCTGTTACGTCCGCGCCGGGCGCTTCTGCTGGGTCTGCGACGCGCACTGTTGCCGTGCCTGCGCGCGCGGCTTCGTCTCCGTTCCGGTCCGCCGACACGGCCGCGCGGCAGCGCCCTCCTGCCACACCACAGATCGGCCGCTAAGCGCTGATGCCACTACCGCGCACGCTCGCTCGCTTCAACCGCGTCGTCACGAACCGACTGTTCGCGCCACTCGCCGGTCGCATCCCGCCCTGGGTGCTGGTCGAGCACGTCGGCCGCCGCTCAGGTCGGCATTACCAGGCCGTCCTGATGGCGTTCCCACGCGGCCACGACCTCGTGCTCGCCCTCACCTACGGCGAAAGCGCGGACTGGGTCCGCAATGTCACTATGGCGCAGTGGTGCCGAGTGAAGTACGCCCACCGGTGGCACGAGTTCTCGTCCGCCGAACTCGTGCGCGGCGACGCGGCGCTAGGCCTGCTTCCGCCCGTCCTGCGCCCGCTGCTCGCTGCTGCTGGGATGCGGACCGTCCTGCATCTCCGTCCATCGAACCGGATCGGCTAGAATCTCGCGTCTGTTCGGCGGGGTAGCTCAGCGGTAGAGCAGCGGACTCATAAGCCGTCGCTCGTCCGGCTTGTGGAACAGGCTGGCCGCTCGGTTTACAATTTGCACATCGTGGCGGGGTAGCTCAGCGGTAGAGCAGTGGACTCATAAGCCATTTGTCGGGAGTTCGATCCTCCCCCCCGCTACCAGTGCGGAGCCGTCATCGTACAGGTATGACCACATACCCAAGCGCCAGCCAAGCGGCGACGTCTGATGCTTCGCCACCCTTCCTTGCGCAGGCGCGTGCGCATTCGATGACAGTTCGCGCAAACGACTTCGCACTTCTCAACCTCGGCGATGAGCTTGGCCCATCCCAACCGCGAGTTACGCAACCTTGAGAGGTTGATCTGCTTCTCGCCGCGAACGTGGTCGAAATCCATGACATAAGGCGGATACTTGACCCCGCAGTCGGCGCAAGGCACGCGCTTCAGGAAATCAACGTAGTCTTTGCCGAGTTCGCGCCTCCGACGGTTCACTTTCAAGACGCGCTGCATGTGCAGTTCGCGATTCGCCTTGGTACCAGCGTTGCTGGTATTCGCGGTTGTATTCGCGCCTCGCATCAGGGTTTTTTCTCGGCATCTCGTAAGTCCCCTTCCAAAATGGGGATTTTTCTTTCCTCAAAGCGAGCCGCAGGCAGTGGAACGAGTGGAGGTCAACCCCGAGCGCAGCGAGTCAGGAGTGGCCGAGTCACAGATTCAGCGAAGCGCCCGGAATCTGTGACTGCAAGGCCACTCAGGGTTGACCGCAGCGAGCGGAGCGTAAGCTGATCTGGGGAAAGAAAAAGTCGACTCACCGATTTTCGCCCGCAGGGCGCAAGGGAGGTTCGGAACCGTGAGGTTCCGAGGCGTTGAGCACGGTGAGCAAATGGCACGACCACAGCCTACCGTCCATGCACCGCGGGGGGTCTACGGGATGCAGGGATGGGTGTGGCCGCGCGAACTCAAACGGAGGTTTGACACCTCGGTCGTGGCGCAGCATCCAGGCATTGTTCGAGCCGCTTTCTGATGTATCGACGTTATCCCGCGGCAGTGAGCTTGAGCGCACCCAACTCAACCAACTCCGTCAAAGAGTTCCATCGCCTTGGCCGACAGATTCCCCTTCTCATACTCGATGAAGCCCAAATCTCGGAAGTCGGTCGGAAAGTACACGCCTTTCTCTTTGAAGATTACGATACGTTGCCCATACTCAAGAGATGCTGCGCCCAACTCGTAAATAACATTTTCTCGCGGTCGCCAAATTGAATTCCCGCCCTTATCTCTGAATTCTTCATCTGCGGAGAAGATAAATATTCCTGCGGTGCAGGACTTCATTAGTTCACGGATTTCCTGAGAAATCGGACGGCCCACATTTGGCTCATCTTGCGCCACAACGTACGGAATGTGGAATCGGTTCAAGATGTTTTGCACCTGCTGCAGTGCATCTTTGTCCCAGCGGTGCGCTACAAAGAACTGCCGGCTCTCCGGGCGCGCCTCATTCGTCGATGGTGCCACGTCTGCCGTGCTTCCGCCGCCGGCTCGAGGCTGATTTACAGACCGACCGCTAACCGCACCGTCTCCCGTGGCCGCCTCCGGCCGAAACGGCTCCCCTGGAGGAGCGGATACGAGCGGCTGGGCAGATTCCTCGACCGACACATTCGCGGGCGTCGTACTGTCGGTAGGAGGACCGGCTTCCAGAGTGACCCACGTTGAGCCGCTGATAACCCGTATGAACCCGACTTCCCGACCGTTGAGCGTGAGGATTTCCGCAACCTCCTGAGCCCAATCGTGTGGAATGGTGAATGGTTCACGCTCGAGGGTATTTCGAAGAAATTCCGGCGCTGGTAACTTGCTATTGTTGAAATGGGTAAGGATCTGCTCGAAGAGTGGGATATTGCGCATTGCCTGACGTAGCGCTGGAAGGTGCTCTTCAGCGTTGCGCGGCTTAGTCAGTTGTTCTCCCAATGGTTCAAGCTCAATTATTTCCGAATTGAAGTTACCTTTCGTGAACTTATATTTTGCCGCCGCGGTTACCAAATCTCGGAATTGACTCGACGCTGGGCTTTTACCCATAGCCTGCGCGAGTAAGACTCTGTTCATCGGCCGGCCGGCATTGTTATCACGGATGGCCTGCGCAACTTGGGCAGCTTCTCGTACGGTATGGCGGGGTAGGGACGCGACGGGCCTCTTGGCATATTGGGTTCGGCCGTCGCCAGTTCGATCCTGGCCCCCGCTACCAAGTGAGACATCGCTCAGCGTACGGGTATCACCAGATACCCGAGCGCGAGCCACACCGCTGCATCTGACGCTGGCAGGTCCCGGCCTTACTCCCCGCAAGCGCGTCCGCATGCGACGGCAGTTCGCACAAACGACTGGGCAGTTCTCAATCTCACGGCGTACGGCTCGCTGTGACGAAGAAAGCCGCGCGACAGAGTGTTTGGCTCGGAAGTCGCGCGGGATTAGCGGTTCGGTAAACCCGCGGCTGCTTCGGCACGAGCGTGTTCGGATACGGCTTTCGCGGCCAGCAGACGCGCGTCCAGGTTTGCAGCGCTCGGGACGTGCTCTGCCTGCCAGGACTCGAACCGACCAAGATCGGTCAGCGCAAGTTCGTGCAGCCGCCGCAGGTTCGGGCTATGGACACTGTAGGCGCCCATCAACTGGTTGATCATGACCTGGCTGCTCGAGCGCACCACGATTTCGCGCACGCCGTAGTTGCGGGCGCGCTCCAGGGCCATGAGGAGCGCTTCGTACTCGGCTTCGTTGTTCGTGCGGATACCGAGGTAGCGATAGCTGCGCGAGTGGACGCGGTGTGGCGGCTGCACGAGGACGGCTCCAGCGCCTGCCGGGCCGGGGTTCCGGCGGCAGGCACCGGCGATGTAGATGATCATCTCTCCGCATACCACGCGGGGCGTCACACAGGGCATCACGTGACGAGGCAAAAAGCGTCACGCGAGTATGAGAAACCGTCACCTGGGCAGCACAAGCGTCACATGAGGAGCAAAAAGCGTCACGTGAGCAGCGAAAAGCGTCACGCGGGTAGAAAAAGCGTCACGTAGGTAGCAAAAAGCGTCACGTCGAGACCAAGCGCGTCCACCCCGCGAGCGAAAGCCGACACATGCCGCGGCGGCCATCACGCACAAATCCAACTGCTGCTCAGGATCCTATCCAGCGCACACGCAAGCTAGCATCCGGATCGGCACTCGCGCCTTCAGGACCATGTCTGCCATCCACCACCGCTTCGGCATCCGCCCGCTGCCGACCATGCCCGCGAAACAGCCATTCGCGCGGCGCGATGACGACGTCAGCCAGCGCTTCGATCTCTACGGTGAACACGGTCGCGCCGCCATGGCTGCGCCTTTCGTCGGGCTGACCACGGACGGGCAGGTCGTGCCCGACCTGTTCGCGCTGAGCCCGACAGGCATCTCCACTCAGGCGATCGTGGACGCGGCGAATGCGTTCGTCGACGCACTGAGCCGTGAGCAGCGCGACCAAGCGCATTTCAAGCTGGACGATCCCATGTGGCGGGCCTGGAGCAACATCCACCCGTTCG
>JAFAPL010000466.1 GCA_019247135.1 Chloroflexota bacterium
ACGCTCTCACGCCGTAGATTGGCCTCGTCCAGCGGGTCGAGCGCCACGCACATCTGGACCTGCACCTCCTGATTGCCGCACGCCGGCATGATTTCGGCGCACACGATGTCGCCACGCTCGAGACGTCGAGGTGGCTCGGCGCGGGTGGTCCAGCGTGGCGGGCCCCATGCCAGCGTGTGCGGACCTGAGTTCATGACGATCTCGGGGTAGCGCAGGTGCATGCCGTGACGGATGACCTCGTGGACAACCTCCGCGAAGATCATCTCCTCGCCGACACCGACGTTCGTCACGTCGAGCATGGCGGCCGAGGCGGACTCCGCCGCCCGTGCGGCGTAGCGGATCAGCGCCAGCTCTTCCTTTGTCTTGACCAGCATCAGGTCACTGAACGCGACCGAGACATCCTCGAAGGTTGCGCCCGCCAACGCCTCGGTGAACTGACGCCACCAGTTGGCGGGTATCGCGCCGTTCATCTCGGTCGGCGCGACCGACTGGAGGCCAACGACGCCCACGCGGGCGGAATCGCCGGCTTTCTCGCGCACGACAGCCGCGGCCTGGCTCCCGTCGGAAGCGACCCGATAGTCCTGCACCCAGAGCTCATTGCCCCGTTCGGCGGAGTCCATCGCACGCAGGACGCGCATGTTGGTCCAGGTCAGCGCGACAGGCTCACCTTCGCGGGGAAAGACAACGGACCCTTCGATGTAGTCGTCGGTAATGAAGGACTCGTAGCGTTCGCGCGCGCGAAAGCCGCCGACGAGCAGGCAATCCAGGCTTTTCTGCTGCATCAGGTCGCGGACGGCGCGCCAGTGCGTGTCACGTACCTCGAGCGAAAGCGCTGGCGGCGGAGCAAGCGTGGTCATACCTCGAGCTCAGCGTTCACGCGCTCGGCGACCAGCGCGACCAGGTCCTTCTTCGACACTTTGCCAATCGGTGACAGCGGGAACTCGTCCATGATCTCCAGGCGCTCCGGCAGTTTATGGCGTGCGATTTCTTCAGCTTCGAGGAAACGAGCAAGCTCGTCGAGGCTCAAAGCGTGATCTGGCTTCAGGAGGACACACGCGCACATCCTCTCGCCGAGCACCGGATCCGGCATGGCCACGCAGGCCACGTTGTGCACGGCCGGGTGGCCGAGGATCAGATTTTCGATCTCCTCGGCGCTGATTTTCTCACCACCACGGTTGATGAGGTCCTTCTTGCGCCCCTCCACGATGTAGTTGCCTGAAGGGTGGCGGCGCATCAGGTCACCACTCCGATAGAACCCGTCGGTGGTGAAGGCGCGGGCGTTGTGGTCTGGCGATCGGAAGTAGCCCCGCAACGTATACGGTCCACGCGCGAGCAGCTCGCCGACCTCGCCATCGGCGACGTCGCGATCATCGTCGTCGACGATGCGTACCTCGTCGTCGGGACAGATTGGTCGGCCGACCGTGTCGAGTCGTACATCGGGCGGATCGTCCAGGCGCACGAACATGAGCAGACCTTCAGACATGCCGAAGTTCTCCTGGACCGTGCAATTGGGGAAGACCTGTTCGGTGCGCCTTCGCGTGTCGGGCTGCAAGCGTTGTCCACCACTCTGGATGACCCGAACCGACGATAAATCAAAGTCTTTCACACTGGGATCGTTGATCCATCTGATGAGCAGTGCTGGAACGACATGGATATGCGTGACGTGATGTTGCTGAATTTGACGGAAGACGTCCGGAGCGCGCGTGCTGGGCCCCATGACAGTGGTCGCGCCGCGGAGCAAGAAGCCCTGCAGGCCAGGACAGGCAAGTGGCAGGTTGTGCGAGATCGGCAGGACGTCCAGCAAGACGTCACCGTCGCGAACGTCGCACACACTCACCGCCAGCTTTGAGTTGAACGCATAGTCGTTATGCGTGCGCGGAATGAGTTTCGGAATGCCCGTTGTGCCACCTGAGAGCTGGAACACGGCTGGATCGCATGGATTGATCTCGGATTGGATCCGCTCGAGCTGCGTGGCCGTCGACCCCGGAGACCTCGGAGTGTCTTGCACGAGCTGTTGAATGGAAGTACAGCCGGTCGGCGCAGCGTCGGCCAGCACGAAGTGCTTCGTCAGAGACGGTGCGTCCGCGCGAATGCGCTCGATCATCTCGACGTAAGAAAAATCGCGCGCCACTACCGGCGTCGCGGCCGCGACAGCGTCCGAGATTCGGACGAACTGACTGACCTCGCGAAAGCGATGCGAGGGCAAGGCCATGATCGGGATCGCACCGATGTGCTGCAAGCCGAAATACAGCTGCACGAACTCTAGTGTGTTCGGCAGTTGGACCACGATTCGATCGAGCGGTCGCAAGCCGGTGTCGAGCAGGTTGAGCGCAACGCGCTGCGCCTGACGGCCCAACTCGGCGTACGTGACGACGCGCGCGCCATCGATCACCGCGATGCGATCGGCGAAATGCTCGAAACGGTCGACAAAGTGCGTGATGAGCGGACGATCCTCCCAGTAGCCGCGCTCGCGATAACGCGTCATGTACTCCGGCGGAAAGCCGACCACGCCGTCGAGTGTCGGACCGCTACAGACCAAGAATGCGCTCCGCGTTCTTGTGAAAGACGCGTTCCAGGATGTCGTCGCTGAACCCCAGCTCTGACCATTCCCTGAAGATTCGCTCGTACGGAAGACTCGGGTAGTCGCTGCCAAACATGATCTTCTCTTTGAGTCGGCCGCGGATCTCGCGTCTGACGGAGTCTGGAAAATATTTGGGCGCCCAGCCACTGAGCTCCCATGACACGTTGCCCTTGTGCAGCGCGACGGCGATCGTTTCCTCGACCCATGGCCAACCCGGGTGCGCCATCACGATCTGAAGATTCGGAAAGTCGGCCGCAAGGCCGTCGATGGCAGCCGGGTGCGCGTACCGAATCCGCGTGCCGGACCCGCCGGGCATGCCGGCGCCCATGCCGGTCGTGCCGACGTCGATCATCGCGGGCACCTTCAACGCGTTGATGGTCTCCCATAGCGGGTAGAGCCGCTGGTCATCCACCGCGAACCGGCCCATGATCGGATGGAAGTGGAAGCCCAGCAGGTTGAGCTGCTTGATCGCATGCTCTGCCTGCAAGATCGCCTCTTCGCCTTTGAATGGGTCGACCGCTCCCCAGGCCTGGCGAATCACGCGCGGATAGCGGTCGCGCATCGACGCCACGTACTGGTTATCGCAAGGCGGCGCGCCGACCTGGGACTCGATGTCGAACGCGACGAGGACCACCTGCACGTTGGCGGCTGTGAAGTCGCTGATCACCTCGGGTTCGGTTCTGGGAGTCCAGGCGTGGCCCCAGTAGCGCGAGAGAAACTCGGGGTACGGCCCTTGCGAGCGAACCCAGGTGTCGGTGCCCGGGTAGGCGTGCAGATCGACGATTCGCGTGCTGGTGGTCACCGGGGTAGTGAGGATACCATCCGCGTCATGGGCCGCCTGTCCGCCTTTGTTCTCCTCAGCGTTGTATCCCTTGTCGCGTGCACACCGGGCGCGGCTCCATCCGCACCCGCTGCGGCACCGGCAACGTCGGCGCCGAGCCCGGCGGCGCTCGATCACGTCAAGTTCGCTACGACGACCGGCTCGTCGACGTCCGCCGGCGTGTACATCGCCGTCGCGCGTGGTTACTTCAGCGAGGTGGGCATCGATCTGGAAATGGTGCCGTTCAACGGTGGCGCGGAGATGATCTCCTCCATCGCGGGCGACCAGGTGGACGTGGCGAACACCGACGCCGGCGCGGGTCTTCTCAATGCCATGGCGCGCAACGTCCCCATCCGATTTGCCGCTGATGGCGCGCGGTGTATCGAGGGCAAATGCAATTCGGCGCTGGTCGTTCGCAAGGACCTGATCGACTCGGGGCGGTTCAACGACCTCCCGGACCTTCGCGGCCTCAGTATCAACTCGTACACTCCCGGCTCGACGCTGAACGGCTTCACGCTGCGGACACTCGAAAAGGCGGGCCTGAGCGTGTCGGACGTCCAGGAGCAAAATCTCAATTTCCCTGACGTCCTACCCGCGTTCGCCTCGAAAAAATTGGATGCGAATTTCCTGATCGAGCCATTTACCACGCTCGGTGCTGCCCAGGGCCTATCAGTGAAGTGGAAGGACACGAGTCAGATCCTCGGACCGCAACAGAGCACCGTCATGGCGTATTCGCCCGCGTTTGCGGCTCAACGACAGGACGTCGGCAAGCGCTTCATGGTGGCGTACCTGCGTGGTGTACGCGACTTTCTGGATGCCTTCGATCAGAACAAAGATACGGACCAGGTCATAGGCATCCTGACGGCCAACACGACATTGAAAGATGCAGCACAGTGGAAGAACGTGCCGCAATGGTTCGATGCGAACGGTGCGATCCTGCTTGACTCGCTGAAGGCGAACCAGCAGTGGTACGTCGACCACGGCTTCATCCAGACGCCGGTCAACCTTGACGCGGCCTGGGACGGGACCTACACCGAGTACGCGCTCGGAGTCATCGGCAAGCGCTAGCTCGCGGTCAATTCACTGGATGAAACAGCGCCAGCCCGCGCAACGATGACTGACGTCGAAGAAAGGTCGCGCGCCGCACGGGCGGCAGCACTTGCCGCCCTCGACATGCAGGCTAGGTTTCCGCGCGCGCCGCGGGCACGTCCGTGGTGACCTCGTCTGCGCGCCCACTGGCGATGTTCGCGAGCTCCAGCAACCCCGGCCCATAGAGCTGCGTCAATTCCTCCGGCAGGTCCGCATAGATGCGCTGGATCATCAGGTCGTGTCGGATATAGCCCTTGATGCCCGTTGCCAGAACCTCGTCATCGGCGGCGACGCCATGCCACGTCAGGCCGTCGCGCGCAAACGCCCACACCACTCGCTGAGCATCGGCCACGACCGCCAGGTGGTGCGCGCGATGTGACGGATACAGCGTGCCCTCCGTACTCGCGTGGCGAATGGTTCTGCCGCGCGGCGCCGTAAACGGCAGCGGCCCGAAGTGGACGATCACGAATGTGACCCCGCGATGTGAGGCCTCGTTGACTGCCGCCGACAACGCTGCAAGCTCGGGCGAACGGCCCGATAAATACACTTTGGTGGAAGCGGCGTGAATTGCCGCGAGCGCTTGCTCCAGGACGCTTTCCCAGCTGGCGAGGCGCCGGGCGATACCTTGCGGTTCTTCGACCGTTGCCTGCGGCAGTCGCGCTAGCTCCTCGCGGACCTGGCGAACACGGGTGAGAAAATCCTCTTCCAGAGACGCCAGCAGTGTGTCCGAAGAGACCGCCACGTACCGTGCGGGCCGCGCCGTTGTGCGCACAACCGCCCCGCGGTCCAGCAGCCGCCGCAGGGTCTCGTAGATTTTGGGCTGGGGCACCCCCGTCTGATTGGCCAGTGCGTAACCGGTCAGCTCGCCGTGGGTGAGCAGGCCGAGATACGTTCGCGCCTCGTACTGCGAGAAACCGAGTCGGACGAGCCGGTTCGCGAGGGCGCTGGCTCCGCGTGGGTCAGACATCAGACGTTCTTCCAGGGCACAAGGAGTCGCTCCAGTCGGTTCAGCAAGATAGCAGTCGCGAAGCCGAGCAGCGCGACGACCACGAGCCCGACGTACATTTTTTCGACCTGGAACACCTGCCAGCTCGTCCAGATCAGGTAGCCGATGCCGCTTTTTGCGTTCACGAACTCGGCCGACACAAGAATCAACAGCGCCACCCCCATGGCCAGTTTGATACCAGTGACGATCATCGGGAGCGCGCCCGGCAGAGCAATATCCGTGAACATCATCAGTCTGCTCGCGTGAAAGTTCTTGCCAACATCGAGGTAGATACGCTCGATGTTACGCACTCCAGCGACGGTGTTGATCAAAACGAGGAAGATTACGGCCGTCGCAATGATCGCATACTTCGCCTCTTCGCCGATGCCGAAGATCATGATGTACAACGGCATAATCGCGATCTTTGGGATTGGGAAGGTCGCGTCGATCAGAGGCTGAATCAGTGCGCGGATCGGACCAAAGAGTCCCATCGCGAGCCCGATAACAATCCCCGGCACGGCACCGACCACAAACCCGATCGCCATGCGCGAGAGGCTGATGCTCAGATGCGCCCACAGCTCGCCCGACGGAAATTGCTGGGACGGGTGGAGCATCTGCCAGGCGACGCCGAAGATGCTGGTCGGAGCTGGAAAGAAGCGCGTATCGATGACATTCAGGCGCGCGCACAACTCCCATAAACCCAGGAGGATGAGTGGCGACAGGATCGACAGCCCTCGTTCGAGTGTTGCGCCCGCGAACCAGGGCGTGCGCGGCGCGCTCAGACGACCGGCGTCGGCAGCAGTCTGGCGGGCGGCGGCGTCGACCTGGAGTGTGCTCATCGGCTCGCCTCCATTTGCGCGCTTTGCGCGCTGAGGACTTCCTCTCGCAGCTGGCCCCACACCCTGCCGAACAACTGGCCGTACTGGGCGCTCGATTTCACTGCCTCGACCTGCCGTGGTCGGCCGAAGACGCTGCCAACATCGATGACGTCTTTGATCCGGCCGGGTCGCGCGCTCATCACCAGGATGCGATCGGCGAGGACGATCGCCTCGTCGATGGAGTGCGTCACGTACAGCACGGTTTTGCGGGTCTCGTCCCAGACTCTTAGTAGCTCCGCCTGCAAAATCAGCTTTGTTTGTTCGTCGAGCGCGGCAAACGGCTCGTCCATGAGCAGGATCTCGGGGTCGTTGGCAAACGCACGAGCGATACTCACACGCTGCTTCATGCCACCCGATAGCTGATACGGAAGCGCGTCTTCAAAGCCGCCCAGTCCGACCTTCTGGATGTACGGCTCGGCGATGCGGTAGCGCTCGGAGCGACCGACGCCCTGCGCTTTCAGACCGAACGCGATATTGTCGCGCACGTTCATCCAGGGAAAGATGCTCTGCTCCTGGAACACCATGCTGTTGAGCGGCCGCTGCGCGCCGTCGTCGCGCACAACATCGATGCTGCCCGCTGACTCGGTCTCTAATCCCGCAAGAATGCGCAACAACGTGGTCTTGCCACATCCGCTTGGCCCGACGATGCAGAAGAACTCACCTGCGCCAATCTCGAGATTGATGCCTGCGAGTGCGTCAACGGGGCGGCCCCGGACCACGAAGCGCTTGCGCAGGTCCCGCAGGCGAATCTTTACCGAGCGCGGGCTGGAGACGGCAATACCGGCGGTCATGTTTGGCCTGCGCCTTCGAACAGAACTACGATTGTAGTGTGCAAGCCGAAGCGCGTCGACGGGTAGCGCTGGTGACCGGCGCGAGTAGCGGCATCGGGCGAGCGGAAGCCGTCGCACTGGCTCGCGCGGGCTACGCCGTCGTCGTGAATTACGGTCACAATGCCGAGGGCGCCGAGGAGACCGCGTCGCTCTGCAGAGCAGAGGGTGTTGAAACGCTCGTGGTGCAGTGTGACGTGGCCGGCGAGCGCAGCGTCATGGACATGTTCCAACGCATCCGTGAGCGGTTTGGTCGGCTGGACGTGTTGTGCAACAACGCCGGTACCACGATCAAGACGCCGGCTGCCGAGTTCGAGCAGGTTACGGTCGAGGAATGGGACCACGTCATGGGCGTGAACGTGCGTGGAGTGTTTTTAGTCACCAAGCACGCGGCTGAGCTACTGCGCGCCTCGGATGATGCGTGTGTCGTGAACACCAACAGCGTGGTCGGGGCGCGGCCGGGTCCGCAGGCGCTGCCCTATTCAGTCTCGAAAGGCGCCTTGTGGACCATGACAAAGGCGCTCGCTGGGGCGCTCGGACCGCACGGAGTGCGGGTGAACGGTGTCGCGCCAGGCTGGATGCAGGGCGAATGGATGGAGCGCATGCTGGAGGAGAACTACCAGGGTCTGATGGATCGGCGGGCCCGTCAGACTCCATTGCGTCGGACGGTGACGCCAGAAGACGTTGCGGAGTCGGTCGTGAGCCTGATCGAATCCAACAAATCAGTGACTGGCGCGATTCTGGTGGTGGACGGCGGCTTCACCGCGGTGACGTAAGCAGACGTGAGCGTGAGACCGCATTCCTGAGTCACTCTCCCTCGGCGTATGCTCAGAACGAGCGTTCCGTCTCACGTCCCACGTCTAAAGACCTCCGGATCGCACTCGTCCCAGTGCCCCTCGTGCGCATGATGCGCGTGCCCCTCAACCAGATAGTCCACGTGCTGCTCGGCGTGCCGGACCGACGGATGACCACACCCCGGCCCATGCGCGTGGTCTTCACTCCCCGCATGCACGACGTGCCGCTCGCTGGTCCAGAACCGTTTCGTCATTGCACGACTGTCTTCAGCCGTTTCTGATACTCCTCGCGCGTGAGGCCAAACGCGTTGAACCGCGGGATGCGTGACATCAAGAACGTGTGCGTCCCCATGCGGTACAGCTCCGCGACATCACCGTTCAACAACGCATCGCGTTCCGCATCCGTCAGTGGCATCTGCGCGAGTGCGCCGCGTGGATCGATGCGCAGGCGCTCGCGAAAGTCCAGGTCGTTTTGCAGCAGGTAGAGCGTCTTGTGAATCCCGTACAGCGACACGATGTTTCTCGGCTCAATCCCAACGCCAGGCGGCGTACGCGTTGCCACCCTGGAGCTGCATCTCGATGTGGCGCGGTCGACGGTCGCCGACCGCGCCGAGGAGCGCGATCCAGTTTAGGCACTCGCCAGCGACGTTGCCGGCTTGTCTCAGTCGATCGCGCGTCGCGGCGTTGAGAAAATCATCGATACGCGCGCCGCGCATACAGTCCACCGCAAAGCGGACCCACGCTTCGTCGGGTGGGCCGCCAGGCTGACCGGGACGAGCGTGCGGGCCACCAATGTCGCCCGAGATGGCGCCGCTCGCGACGATGGCGACGCGCAGTTGACTGGGCCACGTGGCGATCGCGTCGCGGACCATGCAGCCCGCTCCAAACACACGCCGCGCCAGGGGCAGTGGCGGAGCAATGCCGTTGACCCAGAACGGCAGCATCGGACGCTCCATCGCGGGGCTGAGCATCTCCAGCGGCACCGTGATGGAATGGTCGATCGTGAACTCTTCGGCGAGAGTCACGTCGAAGGAATGGTCGAGCGCGTGCAGATACACGTGCCGGCCAAGGTCTTCGGCGACCGGGACGTCTTCGAAGCTGGTCAGGCCGGGCCAGTCATCTGGACCTGGTCCGCTGGAGGATTGTGCGACGCCGAGCGCGAACACCGGCAGTTTGTGATAGTAGAAGTTGGCGAAGTGATCGGTGTCGAATACGAGCAGGACGTCCGGATCGACGGCGTCGACATGTGCGCGTACGGCCCCGAACAGCTGCGCCAGCTCGCCGTGCGGCTCGTTGCGAACCGTCAGTGGT
>JAFAPL010000713.1 GCA_019247135.1 Chloroflexota bacterium
CTGGTCCTCGACTCAGGCTGCCGAAAAACTCGCCGCCGCGGCGCTGTTCGGGGCGCCGCTCGACCTGACCGAGTCCTTCCGGTCGGGAGCGCACGGCGGACCGTCGGCGGTCCGCTATATGTCCGAGTCGCTCGAGACCTACAGCCCGGTGCTGGACCGCGACCTCGAAGATGTCGTCGTCCATGACCTGGGGGACCTGCAACTCGACGGGCTGGCTATGGACGACGCTCTGGAAGCCATCGAGAACGCGATGGCCCGCGCGGCGCGAACGGCGAGACTCGCGGTCATGCTTGGCGGCGAGCACACGGGGAGTCTGGCAGGCTTTCGCGGCATCAAGCGCGTCTTCCCAGAGGCCGTGATCGTGCAGGTGGATGCGCATCTCGATATCCGGCACGACTATGAAGGCGAGCTCTTCTCGCACGCGACGTGGCTGCACCGGGTCGGAGAGGAATTCGGCTTCGGCGCCATTCATCAGGTCGGAGTGAGATCAGGCGATCGAGCCGAGTGGCGCACCTCACGCGACCGAACCGCCTGGAGCAGCAGCGAGCTCGCTCTGCCCCAGAGCGTGCGCGGCGCGATCGGTCAGAACCCCGTGTACGTCTCGATCGACATCGACGTGCTCGACCCCGCGCACGCGCCCGGCACCGGCTGCCCTGAGCCTGGCGGCGTCACCTTCAGAGAGCTCGCCCAGTTCCTGTACGGACTCGACGATCTCCGAGTGGTTGGCCTCGACGTGATGGAAGTCTCGCCGGGCATAGACGGCGCGAACATCACGGCCGCTGCCGCGGCCAAACTGGTCAGAGAAGCCGTACTGCTGTTCGGAACGCGAGGTGCCGAGTAAGCCGGCGCAAGTCCCGCCGGAGGTTCGACCCACTCCCCCAACCCCCTCTCCCTGGCCAGGGAGAGGGGGCGAAGGGGGTGAGGGTTGACCCCGAAGTACCGGCTCTTTGGTCGCGCGGTACTAGCCGCCAGGCGAGGGCGCGCTGACCTTCTGGACCAGCACCTCGAGCGCTTTAGCGAGCTGTGGGTCGCGATCGTTCTGCAGATCTTCGTCGGTCAGGTCGACCTGAACGTCAGGCGTCACGCCCACGCCGTCCAGTTGGGCGCCCGCCGGCGATACGAACCGCTGCTCCGTCACCTGCAGCACCGAACCATCTGGCAGCGTGACCTGGGTGGCAACGCCCACGTTGCCGGCCGTCTTGCTGCCGACGAGCGTCGCGATCTTGGCTTCCTGAAGCGCGGCGGCCAGGATTTCGGCCCCCGAAGCGCTGTCATGGTCCACCAGAAGGATCACCGGCATGCCATTGAGCAGATCGATCGACTGTGTTTGCAGCGGCGTTTGATGGCGCTGACGGTCCACCTGGTAACCGATCACCGTGTGGTCCTGGTCGACAAAACCGGCCGCGACGCCGAGCACGGCCTCCAGCGAACCGCCGGGGTTGCCGCGCAAATCCACGATCCAGCCACGCAATCCGCGACGACCACCCTGGTCGAGAATCCCAAGCACCTGGTCCATCACGCTGGGATCGCTGAAGTTGCGGATGCGCAGGTAACCAATCGGCGCGTTCGGGACCTGGCGACCCACGACCGTGTCGACCTGGACCTGAGCGCGGCGCATCGTGAACTCCAGCGGCTGATCGTTGTTCAGGCGCCGCACCTGCACTTTGACCTGCGTGCCTGCATTGCCTCGAATCAGCGCGGCGATGTCGCCTACCGACTTGCTGGTCACGTCCTGGCCATTCACCGCGACGATCCGGTCGCCGCGCTTCAGGCCACTCGTTACAGCCGGACTGTTCGGAAAGATCTCGGCGATCAGCGGCGGCTGATTGTCCTGCGGGCGAGACAACAACACGCCGATCCCCGCGAAGCTGGTTTCCTGACGCCGCTTCGCCTCGTCCGGCGTGAGGAACGACGTGTGACCGTCGTGCAGGCTGTCGGCCATGGCTCGCAGCACCATCCAGTCGGGATGCGCCTGCGACGCCCAGTCGGGCAACTTGTCGACAACAGAGTCGTACGCGTCTCCAAACGCTTGCCAGTCATGGTCCTGGTCGCCCGTGAGCGAGGGCGCCAGCTGCAGCGGCATCGTGCTCAGCGGCAGTGCGGCCTGATCGTGCAGCCCTTGCTGCAAACTACTCTGGGCGGCCTGGATCAGCTGCTTGTCATCGACCGGGTCGACGTAGTTGTCCAGGATCGCGCGATACGCCGCGTAAAGGTCGGTGGCGCTGAGACCCTCGCCACGAATGCGCGTCAGACCGCCGCTCGCGCTGGTGGTGTCCGTTGGGGCCGGGGTCCCCTGCGGCGCGGGGGTGCCCTGCGGCGTGCCCTGGCGAGCTGGAGCGGGCGTGACGATGCGGTTCCCACCACCCTGGCCGCCGAGCCCGGCCGGCGAGCACGCAGCGACGACCGCCAGGAGCACAGCGGAAGACAGGAAAATTCTGCGGACAGGGGGCACGACGGGTTGGGCCTGCGGGACACAATGATACTGCCGGGCCTGACGGGGGCACGAGAAGTCAGCAGCCTACTATTAGGGCCGTGAAGATCCGGGCGGTCACGGTGGGGCTGGACTTGCCCGTACCGCGTGTGACGGCCTCGGTCTTTGACGAAGTCGCAAGCTTTCTGCGCGACGCCACGCAGGCGTTTTCCCAGGCGGGCCTCGAAGTCCAGACGACGCGCATCGCGGGAGCGGATCTCGGGCAAACGATCGACGCCCTGGGCGACGGACTGAAGCCGTGGGCAGCCGAGACCGAACACGCTACGCGCGAGGCAGGGATCGACTATCTCTCGATCGGACGCATTCCAGCGCGCCGACACGCGATCGTGCGGGACCTGGTAGCGCCGCTGCTGTCGGCTGGCACGGTCGTCAACGTGTCGGCCGATCTGCTCGAGGGCGGGCTGCCGTCGATCGCTATGGCCGCGGCATGTGCCACGGCCGTCAAGCACCTCGCACACAGCACGGACCAGGGCTTCGGGAACCTGCGGTTCGCCGCGACGGCGAGCTGCCCGCCGAACATACCGTTCTTGCCGGCGGCGTATCACGTCGGAGGTGCGCCGCGCTTCGCGATCGCGGTCCAGGCGGCCGACGTTGCCGTGGCCGCGCTGAGCGGCACGGGCGGCATGTCCGATATCGAGGACCGCCTCGTCGACGCGTTCGAAACCGCCGTTGAACCGCTGGAAGCGTCGGCGCTCCAACTAGAGGCCGAGTCAGGCTATCCGTTCGTCGGGGTCGATCTCTCGCCAGCCCCGTTTCCGAGCGATGACGCGGCAATCGGCGCGGCGATTGAGGCAGCAGGTGTTGAACGGTTCGGTGCTCCTGGTTCGCTCTACGTCGCGGCCATGCTCACACGCGCCATTCGACGTACCCGCATTCGGCGCAGCGGCTTCTCAGGCTTGATGTTGCCGGTGCTCGAAGACTCGGTGCTGGCGAGGCGGATGGGCGAATGCCCCAGCCGCGTGCACGAGCTGCTTCTTTATTCGGCCGTCTGCGGCACGGGACTGGATACTGTGCCCCTGGCCGAGGACATCTCCGAGTCCGAGCTCGCGGGCATCTATCTCGACGTTGCCGCGCTCTCGGTCGCGCTCGGAGGCAAGCCGTTGACAGCGCGGCTGTTTCCGGTGCCTGGCGCTAGCGCGGGCGACATGACTGGCTACACGTTCGAGTTTTTTGCGAACACGCGCGTGCTCGCAGCTACTGGCGCCGGTGCGGGAGGCATACTGGCGCGCGGCCAATGAAGCTGCTCACCACCGCGCTGATCGCCGCCCTGGCGGGGCTGGCGGTCTACGCGGCGCGGCGACGGATCCTGTTCGCTCTGAGAACCGGTGCGATGGTGTACATCATCGTGCTGTTCGCGCGGCTAGTGTTTTCGGCGTTCAGCCTGTCGGACAGGTGGGAAGACGTGCTGTGGCCCATCGTCGGCATGGCGCTGGTCTGGGCCGTCGCCTGGTTCGGCAGCAACATCTACCTGCAGCGCCGCGAGCAGACCGGCCGCAGAGGGCGCTGATCAGCGCATTTGTATTTGCTCGATCAGCCGATCGAGCTGCGCGAGCGTGTCGATCAAGAGCGCCTGACCGTCGCAGACGGCTTCAGACTTGTGAAATCGGTAGCCGTTGGCCAGCAGTTGCCAG
>JAFAPL010000492.1 GCA_019247135.1 Chloroflexota bacterium
TCTCCCGGTAATTGTTGGGCAGGTGGTCGACAATGGCGCGCGTCCAGCGCGGCCGGGGCGCCGATCGATGCGAGCGGTGCTTCCGCTTCTCGCAGATTGGAGGTGCTGAACCGGGTGTGCCACCGCGCATATGAGGCGAACAATCGCGGAGGGCGGAGCACAACTGAAAGAGAGGTGCTAGCGGGGGTTAGGGAGGTGGGACGTTTACTGGGGGCAGGCTCGTGCTCCAAAACTCCGGTTACAAACGTGTAACGCTCGCAACAAGATGGTTCTCATACTTTCTTGTGTTGATCGGTGCGAATGTGTGCCATATATTGGCGCGCGGCGGTCAATTCTTGAAGGGGACGGCCACGTGTTGGATGTCAATGGTTTTTGCCGCGGCATGTCAATCAGAACTGCTTCCTTGGTGTCAAAGCATCGGGCCCCGAAGGCGCTGGGTGGGCGGCAGTGGGGGGTAGCGCCGGGTTAAGCGGCGAGGTGTAGCGAATGAAAGAGTCGTACGAGAAAGGAGTAGCGAACCATCTCGGCCCCGAGCTATGTGTGGCCAGCCGTGAGACTGGCTGCGAAGCGTTAGTAGGGGTACGTGCAGGCCGGGTATTCAGCCCCGAAATCACCTCGACTGGGGTGCCGACGCTGTTTCCTCAAGCGGAAGGCAACACCGCGTCCATCAATAGCGCGAGAGGGACGCGGACCCCACGGGGTCGGAGACCCCGCGCATGCACCGAAACACCTCGCACGTGAACCGGGAGATCCCAGGCTTCTCCAGTGATGCCCATAGGCCGGGTGCTGGAGCGCAGCGGGAAGTCGGGAGACGAACGCCGCTGATGCACGGGTCTGGGAAGTCAGACAACCGCGTAGTACCGAAGAAGGTCTCGAACAACGCCAGGAGGCGGGCGGCGGAGGGACTGGAGGGAAGGCGGTTGGCCAAGTGGAACCTGCCACAGGCCAGCACGCTCCGGACACAGGGCCGGGCGCGCGTGCTTGAGGCGCTGGGGCGGGTACGGCAAGCAGCAGAACTGAAGAAAGGAGTGCGATTCACCACGCTGCTGCACCACATCTACGCCATCGACACGCTCAGGGCGGCGTTCTACGAGTTGGAACGTGATGCGGCACCAGGCGTGGACGGCGAGACGTGGCAACACTACGGCGAGGAACTGGAGGCAAACCTTGTCGAGTTGTCGGACCGGGTGAGGCGCGGGGCCTACCGCCCGCAGCCGGTGCGTCGGGTGTACATCCCTAAACGGGGGGATGCCAAGCAGCAGCGACCGATCGGCGTAACGGCACTCGAGGACAAGATCGTCCAACGAGCGACGGTGGCGGTCCTCAATGCCGTGTACGAGCCCGAATTCGCCGGCTTCTCGTATGGCGCGAGGCCAGGGCGCAGCGCGCATCAGGCGCTGGTCGCCGTGGACCGAGCGATTGAAAAGAGGCGGGTGAAGTGGGTGCTCGACGCCGATCTCCGGGACTTTTTCGGGTCGCTTGAGCATGAACAGCTCATCCGATTCGTGGAGCACCGGATTGGGGACAAGCGTGTCGTACGGCTGATCCAGCGATGGTTAGCCGTCGGCGTGCTGGAAGATGGGACGTGGACACAGAGTGAGACGGGGGCGCCGCAAGGTGGGAGCATCTCGCCGCTGGCGGCCAACCTGTACATGCACTACGTGTTTGATGTGTGGGCCCAGCGCTGGCGTCGAACAGAAGCGCATGGCGACGTCGTCATCGTGCGCTATCTGGACGACTTCATCGTCGGGTTCCAGTACCGCCAGGATGCCGAGCGATTCCTGAGCACCTTACGGGAGCGATTAGGCCGATTCGGCCTGACGCTGCACCCTGACAAAACGCGCCTGTTGGAGTTTGGACGCTACGCCGTGCAGAACCGGCAGGAGCGAGGGCTTGGGAAGCCAGAGACCTTCCAGTTTCTTGGTTTCGTTCACAGCTGTGGACGGACCGGGAAAGGAGAGTTCATGGTGCATCGGCACACGGCGGCTGATCGGCTGCGGGCCAAGCTCAAGGAGGTCAAAGCTGAGCTGCGGCTGCGCAGACACGACCCAGTTCCCGAGGTGGGCAAATGGCTGGGATCGGTGGTACGCGGCCATTGCCGCTACTACGGTATGCCCGGCAACCGCAGAGCCATTGCGCAGTTT
>JAFAPL010000715.1 GCA_019247135.1 Chloroflexota bacterium
AGCATGTGCGCCCCCTGTGTCGAGTCAGATCACGGCCAGCGTACCGACACCTGGGCGGGCAGCCATCCCAGAAACTCGTGATCTTGCGGCGACCGGGGCGAGGGATTTCCCTCATCCTGAAGGCGCGGCGCCCCGGGCGGGGTGCTACAGGAGGTCGTGCTTGAGCGCGAAGGCCGTGGCGGCGGCGCGCCCGCGCTCGCCAATCTTGTCGTAGATATGCGTGATATGCCGGTCGATGGTTGAAACCCCGACCACGAGGTCAGCCGCGATAGCCTGCGTCTTCAGGCCGGCGGCCAGCCGCCGCAGCACCTGTACCTCGGCCTCGGTCAGGCCTGCCGGATAGCGCCGTCGGCGCGCGTCAGCAGCCTTCACACGGCCAGGCGTCGCACCGGGGGGCGTGACTTCGGCCGCCAGCTCTTCGGCGACGGCCTGCTCCACAGACATGGCTCGCCCCTCGGCCCAGGCAGCCGCGAATCTCGCTTCGCCGAGGCGCTGGCGGGCGCGCTCGAGGCTCTGCTCGAAGAGCGCCTCGGCCAGCGGGATCGGCACCGAATGAGACGACTCGCGCATCGCGGCCGTGGTGCCGCCCAACCGCGCGGCGCGCTCCGGTTGCTGCTCGGCCGCAAGACTGGCGAACACTGCAAGGGCGCACAACAGGTACCACGGCGAGTTGAGCTCCTGCGCAAAGGCTAGGAAGTCCCGATAGTAGCCACGCGCCGCCGTCAGGTCGTGCTCGCGGTGGGCGAGCAGCCCCAGCAGAAAGAGCAGGATCCCGATGCCCTCCTGGTGGCCGATCTCGCGACGGATGGCGAGGCTGCGTTCGTAGAACGCACGCGCCGACGCCGAGTCGGCCTCGATGTGGGACGCCAGGCCCAGCAGGTGGAGCGCCCAACCGACGAGCCAGCGGTCGCCGATCGCTTCGGCGATGGCCAGGCTCTGCTGCGCCAGGGCCCGTGCGATGCCGGCGTCGTGCTCAAAGTAGGCAACGCGCCCCAGCGCGTGCAGCACCCAGGCTATCGTCCACTGGTCCTGGAGTTCCTGAGCGTTGGCGAGGCTCTCCTGTAGGAAACTCCGGGCGCTCGCCGAATCCTGCTGGAAGTGGGCCAGCCACCCGGCGCCGTGAAGTGCCTTCATGCGCGCCGCAGAGCGGACCGGCGCCGCCGCCAGCGCGCGCTCGAGTCGGTCGCGTCCCTCGACCCAGTAGCTGCGCGTCCACCAGAACCCAGCGAGCGCGCCGGCCAACCGCAGCGCGGTCTCGCGCGCCGTCTGTCCACCCTCCGCCAGGCCCCACTCGAGGGCCGCGCGGAAGTTGTCGTGATCGGTCTCCAATCGGTCGAGCCAGCCGCGAACCGCCGGTCCCGCCAGGCCCGGCTCCGCGCGCTCGGCCAGCTGTGAGAAATACTCGGCATGCCGCCGCCGAACGGCTCCGAGTTCTCCGGTCCGCGCCAGCTGCTCGAGCCCGAACTCGCGGATAGTCTCCAGCATGCTGAGGCGGGTCTCGCCCGGCTCGCGGACCACGGGACGCACCAGGCTCTTGACCACCAGGGACTCCGCCGCGTCGAGCACCTCGAGCTCGACGGCGCACACGGCCGTCGCCGCCTCGAGTGTGCAGCCGCCGACGAAGACAGCCAGGCGGCGGAAGAGGGCTTGCTCGGCTGAATCGAGCAGGTCGTAGCTCCAGGCGATCGTGTTGCGCAGCGTCTGCTGGCGGGCGGGGAGGTCGCGCGCGCCGCCCACAAGCAACTGCAGACGGTGCTCCAGTCGCGCCAGTATCGACGCCGGATCGAGGAGTCGGGTGCGCGCCGCCGCAAGCTCGATAGCAAGGGGGAGCCCGTCCAGACGCTGACAGATCTCCGCCACCGCCGCCGCGTTGACTGGCGTCAGCCTGAAGTCACTCTTGACCGCCTGCGCCCGCTCCGCGAACAGCTGCACCGACTCGCAGCTGCTCAGTGGTGTGTCCCGTGACAGGAGCGCCAGCGGCGGGACCACCACTTCGCGCTCGCCCGACAGACGCAGCGCGGCCCGGCTGGTCACCAGAATCTGGAGCCGTGGGCACTCCTCCAGCAGCTCGCCGAGCTCGACTGCGGCGGCGAGCACCTGCTCGAAATTGTCAAGCACCAGCAGCAGCTGCCGGCCGCGCAGTGAGCTTTTCAGGCTCTCGAGCGGCGGCCGACTGCCAACCTCGCGCACCCCCAGCGTTTGCGCGATCGTGGCGGCCACCAGTCGCGGATCCGTGATCGGCGCCAGCGAGACGAAGCGTGCTCCGTCCTCGAACTGCTCGAGCACCCCGGCCACCGCCTCCAGGGCGACTCGCGTCTTACCGGTCCCGCCCGGCCCGGTCAGGGTCAGCAGGCGGCAATTACCGCTCGCCCGAGTAAGCAGGCGGCGCACCTCGACCAGCAGCTGCTCGCGGCCGACGAAGCTGGTGCGCGCGGGGGGCAGATTGTGGTCGGCCTGGCGGGCGGCGGGCATCGCCGATTGCCAGTCCAGGACGTGCGGATGCCCCTCGGGGAGCGTCACGACGGACGCCATCCCTCCAGTGCCGCGAGGGGGATGACTAACGTCGAGTCGTTGCGGGAACACTTCGCGGGAACGGTGCTCACAGCCGGTGACGCAGAGTACGACAGTACGCGCGCCGCGTGGATTTGAGCCAGATGAAGCAGGTCACGGTCGACCCCGTTGCGCGGCGTGCGCGCTCCGATGGTGGCACGACAACATTGCTGCCGGCTGCCCCAGCCCGGAGCTGTACGAGCGACTGGCGAGGATCAAAGCAGAGTACGACCCTGGCAACGTCTTCCGCGTGAACGTCAACATCAAACCAGCTCTACAGCCCGCCTGACCGCCGCGTCGTGCTGACCGCCCCATCACCTGGATCGGCAACGCGCCAGGCTAGGGAGCGTCCGGCCGCATCGCTCGTCGCGCAGGCGGCCGGGCCGAAGCTGCCGAAGATCAGCACGCCACCGGACTAGACCACCAGGCTGCTTCTACTTTCGAGTTCGGCAGGCTCCGCGACCAGGATTCGAACCTGGAACCTACCGGTTAACAGCCTGATGTACAGCTC
>JAFAPL010000501.1 GCA_019247135.1 Chloroflexota bacterium
CAAGCTCTTCTTCAGATCGTCAGCCGACGCTCGCCGTGTGAACATTCATGTGCGCGTAGCGGGACACGCCAACCGGCGCTATGCACTGCTCTTCCGCGACTATCTGCGTTGCCACGCGGAAGCGGCCGAGGCCTATGCGAAGCTGAAGTTGCGCCTGGCGGCGCTTGTCCTTGAGATCGATGACTACAATGACATCAAGGATCCTGTCTGCGACCTGATCATGATTGCGGCGGAGGCATGGGCCGCCACGACTCACTGGCAGGCCGGTCCGAGCGACATCTAAACTCCTGTCTCCTCGCCGGATGAGACGGTCACTCAATTGATCGTCCAGCTCGTCGCCGCCTGCGACGAGCTCCGCAGCCGGCCAGCACCCGACCGTCAGATGCTTACACACGGCGCCTCGCGGCCAGGAGCCACTCAGGTGTGCGTCACGGGCGAAAACGAACGGTGATGTCGGAGTGAGCCGAACAGGGATTTCGGACGAAGCCGAACGCTGATCTCGGCTGATGCCGAACGGCCGTTTCGACGATGTCGAACAGCCTGGGCGATGGGGAACGATCGTCGGGCGGGCTCGCGTCGAGCCGACGGGCGCCATGGAGGCCAAGGCGGCACGTAGCGTCCTCGTTGGAGATTGCCAACTTCAGCGAGGGAGGGCTACGTGCCGCAGAAGGGATTATCCATGCGTCAGATCACCGAGGTGTTGCGCCTGGCCGGGCAGGGCCTCAGCTGCCGCCAGATCGGCCAGAGCGTCGGCATCAGCGCCTCGACGGTCCAGGGCTACCTCAAGCGAGCCCAGGCCGCTGGCGTCAGCTGGCCGTTGCCGGAGGCCCTGGACGCCGGTGCGCTCGAGGAGCGGCTGTTTGTGCGCAGTGCCGACGAGTATCGGCCGGGCCGTCCGGAGCCCGAGTGGCTGGAGGTGCACCGCGAGCGGACGCAGGGCAAGCACGTCACGCTGCAGCTGCTGTGGCTGGAGTACCGGCAGGCCTGCCCCGACGGCTGGGGCTACACCCAGTTCTGCGTCCACTACCGCCGCTGGCTGGGGCGCCAGGACGTGGTCATGCGGCTGGAGTACCCGGCCGGCGAGCGCCTGTTCGTCGATTTCTGCGGGGACACGCTGCCGATCACCGATCCCGAGACGGGCGAGGTCTGGCAGGCGCAGGTCTTCGTCTCGGCCTTGGGCGCCAGTGGCTACCTCTATGTAGAAGCAACCGGCAGCCAGGATCTGGCGTCCTGGCTGGGCGCCCACGTGCACGCCCTGCAGTTCTACGGCGCGGCCCCGCGCATCCTGGTGCCCGACAACGTCAAAGCCGGGGTGACCAAAGCCTGCTGGTATGACCCGGAGCTGAATCCCAGCTACCTGGAGTTGGCCCGCCACTACTCGCTGGCCGTGCTGCCCGCGCGGCCGTACCACCCGCGGGACAAGGCGGCCGTCGAGGCTGCGGTGCAAGTCGCCGAGCGCTGGGTACTGGCCCCGCTGCGCCACCATCGGTTCTTCTCGCTGGGCGAAGCCAATGTGGCCATCGCCGAGCAACGCGAGCGGGTCAACCACCACCGCTTCCGTGGCCAGGACCTCTCTCGTCGAGCGCTGTTCGACAAGCTCGAGCGCCAGGCGCTGCAGCCGTTGCCATCGACGCCGTACGAGTTCGCCGCCTGGAAGCCGGCCAAGGTGAACATCGATTACCACGTCGAGTTCGCCGAGCACTACTACTCGGTGCCCCATCGGCTGGCCCACGAGGCCGTCGAGGTGCGCGCCACCCTGCACGTGGTGGAGATCTTCCATCGGGGTCGGCGGGTCGCCAGCCACGTGCGCGAGTACGGGCGCAAGCGGTTCCTCACTGACCGGGAGCACATGCCCGCCGCGCACCGTGCGCACCTGGAGTGGACGCCGTCCAAGCTGGTCGCGTGGGGCACCACGGTCGGACCGGCGGTCGCCGAGTTGGTCGAGACGATCCTGAACACGCGGCCGCACCCCGAGCATGGCTACCGCGCTTGCCTCGGGCTGATGCGCCTGGTCCGACGCTATGGCGCCGAGCGCGTCAGTGCCGCCTGCCAGCGGGCGCTGGCGACCGGCAGCATCTCGTACACCGGCGTCGATGCCATCCTGAAGCACGGGCTGGATCGGGTGCCGGTCGTGGTCGAGGCCCCGCCGAAGGTGGTGCCCATCCAGCACGCCAACCTGCGCGGGCAAGCCTATTACCAGCAGCT
>JAFAPL010000253.1 GCA_019247135.1 Chloroflexota bacterium
ACCAAACCACAGGCGCTTGCCCTGGTCCCGCTGGGCATCGTCGTTCAGCTCAAATGCGGTTCCCCGCGTCAGCGACTGCCCGCGCTCGCGACCGCCGTGCTGACGGCCGTCGCCGTGCTGATCCCCTTCGTCGTGAACGGCACCCTGTCCGATATATGGGCCGCGGTTGGAGCCATGGCGAGTCTGCACCCGTACACGCAGAACAGCGCCGATAACATCTGGACGCTGCTGCCAGTCTGGCGCCGGTCGGACGTAGTCGTCGGGCCGTTCGGTGAGGTGCCGGACGATACGCTGCTGCTTCCCGGGCTGTCATTTCGCGATGCCGGGCTGCTGGCCATCGCCGGCCTCCAGTTCATCGTGCTGGTCCGACTGAGACGCACAATCACCGGTCGAGACGTTGCCGTGACCGCTGCACTGCTTGCATTGGGGTCCTTCTTCCTGGGCACGCGCATGCACGTCAACTACGTTTTCCTGAGTTTTCCGTTCCTGTGCGCGCTTGCCGGCACCGGTGGTTTGCGTCTGCGGCTGATTTTCGTTGCCGTAACTCTGGCCTGCCTCATCGATTGGCAAGACGATCTACCGTGGGTCGTCCACCGGGCGAACGCACTCATGTACCTTGCAAGCCTCGGCGTGCTCGCCTACGGCTGGATCGGCCCGAGTACGCTGCGGCTGCCGGTCGGTCGGCGAGCGTACTCCGCTACCAGCTGGCGTGGTGGTGGTTAGCATCCCTCTTTGATCCGCGCGTCGTAGACGTGCGTACCATTGCAATGAGAGGGGGATCACCGGGTGGGCAGCCCAATCCGAGCTCAGATCGAGGTGACGGTCGACGCCTCACCGGCTGAGCTCTGGCCGTACGTTGCGGACACCGACAGGATGGATCGCGCCTCCGGACTGCCGCCGGTGCATTTCGAGCGGTCGCGTCGCCCCGAGGGTGGTGAAGCCACCCTCGGAGAGTATCGAGTCCTCGGCTGGCCGATCGCACGTTGGTTGGAACACCCGTTTGAGTGGGAGTACCCGCGTTTTTTTTCGGTGGTCCGCGAATACCAGAGCGGACCCCTGCGGCGGTTCTATGGGGGCACCGAGTTCTTGCCGCTCTCGTCCGGCGGTACGCGGTTGCGGAGTTTCGTGGAGATCATTCCGCGTACCGGGTGGATTGCTCCGCTCGTCCGGTACGCTCTGGCGCCTGTGGGCTTGCGGCGGGCCGCGCGCCAGCAGAGAGCAATCGCCGCTTACGTACGCTCTCGAGCGCCGCTCGTGCACGCATTCCCGGTGCTTGCTCAACTGCGAAGCACCACCGATACGACTCGGCTGGCCCAGCGTATGGACCGTCTGATTGCTGAGGGGGCACCAGAGCAAGCCGCGCGACAGCTCGAACGCGCTCTTGCCACCGCGGCAGACGAGGACGTGGCTGGCATGCGTCCGCTGGAGCTCGCGGAGCGCTGGGGCATGGACGCGCGCCAGACCCTGGAAGTGTTCGTACGAGCCACAGTGGCGGGAGTGCTCGAGCTGCGCTGGGAGCTGCTGTGCCCGCGCTGTCGCGGAGCAAAAGCGACCGCCAACCACCTGCGTGACCTGGCCGCTGGCGGTTACTGCCCGAGTTGCAACCTCCACTTCTTTGCCGACGTCGATCAGTCGATCGAAGCGCGCTTTTATCCGAATCCCAGCATTCGGAAGGTGGACGTCGGCACGTATTGCATCGGCAATCCCACGCAAACACCACAACGCCTGGCTCAGGCTGAGCTGTCGCCGAGTGGGACTGTCACCTGGCGGATCCATCTCGAGCGTGGGATCTACGTGGTGAGCTCGCCTCAGAGCGCCTCATCGGTCCGATTGGTCGTCGACGGCAGTGGCGGCCAACGCGCCATCCAGCTCACGTTCGTCGCCGATGCTGCAGCGCCGGACCAGGTTCACCTGACGCCGGGTGAAATCTCCATCGTCGTGCGCAACGCCACGACAAAGAGCATGACTCTCGCGCTTGACGACGTGCGCTGGAGCGAGCTCGGCGCCACACCCGGCCGGCTCATGACGTTGCCTGCCTTCCGAGCCTTGCTATCCACCGAAGCGCTCGCGCCGGGCTTCGAGCTGGCGCTCGGCCGCGTGGGGCTCCTGTTCACTGACCTGGCCGGTTCGACAGCCCTGTACGAGCGCATCGGCGACGCGCGGGCGTTCAAGCTCGTCGGCCAGCACTTCGGCTTGCTCTCAGGTCCAATCGAACGGAATGGTGGCGCGCTCGTCAAAACCATCGGCGATGCGATCATGGCCGCGTTCCCCGACGGCCGATCAGCCGTGAGTGCCGGCCTCGAGATGCAACGCGGCATCCGCGCCCTCCAGGCCGATGGCCTGGTGGATGCTGCCCGCCTGGTCAAGGTTGGTGTACACGTTGGCGCGTGCTACGCGGTCACGCTGAACGATCGGCTGGACTACTTTGGCTCAGCGGTGAACCTGGCGGCCCGCGCGCAGAATGAAGCTCGCGGTGGAGAAGTGGTTGCAACTGAGGCCGCCATCGAAGAAAGCCTCCCGGAGCTCCAGTCAAGGGGACTATCCTGGGAACCCTTCGAAGTTGAATTGAAAGGCTTCACAGCACCGGTCCGGCTGTACCGCATCGATGTTGGGGCAACTTGATGGTGGGAGGAGAACACGGCGCCGTGCCCCTATCTGCACCACGACGCATTCTTGTTGCAACCGATCGCTCCGCATCCGCGGACGAGGCGGTCCACTGGGCGGCAAATCTGGCGCGCACCCTGGAAGCAGACCTGCTCTTGCTGCAGGTCCTCGTACCACCGAGTCCGGAAGCTCCGGTCGACGATCGACTGACAAACGCGCAGGCCGAATTGCAGGTGTTTGCGGAGCAGCTCGCCGGCTCGCGCGGTCGGGCACGTGTGGTCGTGGATGACGATCCAGCCAGCGCCATCCTGGAGGCGATCGTCAACGACCAGGCAGATGTCGTGGCACTCGGCAACCTGGGGATGCGCGGACGGAAGGAGTTTCTGCTCGGCAACATCCCGAATCGTGTTTCGCACAACGCGAGGTGCACGGTCGTCATCGTCAATACGGCGACTGAGAGCGCGGTTCCGCCTGGAACGCCGGCGTCCACGCGGCGTTACGAACCCGGCAGCGCACCACCCAACGGACATCTGATCGCGCGTACGTGGCGCATCGGCCGGGTGATGGTCAGAGCCGGACTGCGTGACGCGCTCGAGCGTACGCCGACGGATATCGACCGCCAACGCCTGGGTGCCCAGCGTCTGCGGGCGGCCCTGGACGAGCTCGGGCCAACGTTTGCGAAGATCGGTCAGATTCTTTCCACGCGGCCTGACCTGCTGCCGCCGGCGTACATCGAGGAACTGGCGACACTGCAGGAACACGTGACGCCATTGACCGAAGCCGAGGTGGTCGCGGCCATGGAGCGCGAGCTCGGAGTCCCATGGGAGGACGTGTTCGGCAGCATCGACGGGAAGCCGCTCGCGGCTGGCACGATCGCCCAGGTCCACCGCGCCACCCTCGAAAACGGCGACCGCGTGGTGGTGAAGATTCAGCGGCCGAGCGCCGAGCAGGACATTCTGCAGGATCTGGAGTTGCTGGAGATGTTCGCCAGCCGGGTGGGGTCGCGCCCGTCGTTCCGTCGCGTCGTGGACTTGCCAGCGATGGTGGAGGATCTCTCGAAATCACTTCGCCGCGAGCTGGACTTTCGCCGCGAGGCCGACAATCTGCGGCGCATGCGTGAGGTGCTTGCGCCCTTTTCGCGGCTTGCCGTGCCAGCGGTGTATGAGGAGTACTCGACTTCGCGACTGCTGGTCATGCAGGAGATCCAGGGTGTGCCGGTCCGCGAAGCACCACCCGGTCCCGCGCGAACGGAGGCAGCACGTCAGCTTCTCGAGGCGTATTACGCGCAGGTACTCGGGCAAGGCTTCTTCCATGCCGATCCGCACCCCGGGAACATGAAGTGGTGGAACGACACGATCTATTTGTTGGACCTCGGCATGGTTGGCGAGCTCGAACCGGAGGTCCGCGAGCTGCTTTTATTGCTGGTGCTCGCATTTGCCCAGCAAGATGCGGCGTTTCTCGCCGAGACCGTCCAGTTGCTTGCCGGCCAGCCCGGCAGCGTCGATACCAGCGACCTGGAGGCATTCCAGCAAGACCTGGCGGAGCTCATCGCGCGCTACCGCAGTCTGTCAATCAAAGAGATCCAACTCGGACCACTGTTTCAGGAGATAACGCAGATCGCCATCAGACACCACGTCCGCGTCCCCCCGTCGCTCGCGCTGGCCGGCAAAGCCTTTTCGCAGATGCAGCTCGTCGCCGCCCAACTGGACCCGAATCTCGATCCGTTCGGAGTCGCGCAGGCGTATTTGATGCGCCGGACGATCAGGCAGATGGTGGACGGCATGCAGCCGCAGCGCATGTTCTACGAGGTTGAAAAAGCTCGCCACCGGGTTGTGCGGCTGATCAGCGCGCTCGAGTCGATCACCGGTGCGCGACCAGGCGCCGATATGCGCGTGGAGTTCCGTTCTCGAGAACTCGAAGCTTCACTCGGCAAGCTGGGCAAACGTCTGTCGATGGGACTGGGCCTGGGGGGCGCGATGATCGCCGCCGCCGTGCTGGCTCGGGCGCGCGCCGGGCGCACCAGGTCGTGAGCGAGCTCGTGATCAGGCGCTTGCGGCGCTGGGAGGTGATTCTGGAGCGCGTTGTGGTTGGCGCAGGCATGAGCTGCGTGGCCGTCATCGCGGACCTGCTGATGAGTCGGCGATTACGCCGTTGACCGCATTCTCCGCAAGCTCGAGCGATTTCGGCGTGGTCTGACGAGCAGGTGGACAGCTTCGACACCGCATTCGAGGCGTACGGGCTGGCTGCCGTATGCGTTGTGATGCTCACCAAGTCCGCCGGCATTCCCCTGCCCGTGCCGGGCGACTTCATTTTGCTCGCGACGGCAGCGCGGGTCGGACAGGGAAAGCTGGTGCTCTGGCAGGCGTTCGGCGCGCTGCTCGTCGCCGTTGTAGTGGGCGGCACGTTGCAGTTCGCGATCGCTCGTGGGCCCGGACGCGGCGCGGTGTACCGGTTCGGCCGCTTCGCGGGGCTTCACCAGCAGCGGCTGGACACGCTGGCGAACGCCATTCGGCGTCGCGGGACGCTGAGCCTAGCGCTGGCGTTGTTTACGCCTGGTGTGCGCAACGCCGCCGTGCCAGCCTGCGGTCTGGCGGGGCTCTCAGTGAGCGCATTTGTCCCATCTCTGATCCTCGCCAGCGCGATCGATCTCGCTCTGCATTTCGTACTCGGAGTTTTCGGAGGGACGCTGCTCGATCGTTTTCGGCCGGACCCACTTCAAGTGGTCTTCCTCGTGATTGCCGCGGCCGTGCTCGGACTGGCAGGCTGGCTTGTGTTGTCACGTCGCCGCCGCGGAGCCGAACCTCGAAACCGAGAAGCGCTGGCCGCGTGGGAGGCGAGCGCGTGCCCAGCGTGTCTAGGCGTGGCTGCGCTCGGGATCGGCCTCAACGACGCAGATCTCTTTGCAGCGACGCCCGATCCTACATCCCCAGGGTCTGAGTCAATCGATCCTCTAAATTCTTGACGAGCTCACGCCACTCACCAGCCGTGCCAGCCTCCGTATACAGGTCGGCCAGCTCTGAAGCTCGGCCAACCTGGCCGACGACGCGCCGCGCACGTTCGGCAAGTCGGCGATCAATCCGAGGCTGTTTTGCCAGAAACTCCTGGACACTGGTTGGCAAGATCGGGGCGGGCCGGCCGCGGGCCGCCGCGACCACCTCGGCGGCGGCGAGCCCGGCCGCCGCCTCGGGTGCTTCCAGATACTCGTTGCCTGAGCGCTCAACGGCGTCAAACGCGCCCACGATCGGGTTGACGTCGTCTGATACGGTGAGCTCGCCCAACCAATCGAGGGCATCGTCGTTGTCGAAGCTGCCGCGGCCCCAGGCTCCCATACAGCGCTTGTTTCAGCCCTCCGGTTGCTTAGGATGGGACCGCCATCGTAGCCAGGATGGGTGGGCGGGTTCGACCCGCTTGAAATAGCGTTGCATGCTTCCCCACTCCTCGTCCTGCATGGCTCCGAATGTGAACGAGCGCGTGGCACCCGACTCGAGCAGATCGTTGAGCGCCTGGACAACCCTCTGCGGATCGTCCACGTAGAAGATCAGGTCACGATGGCCCTTGTGCGTGGTCCTGACGACAAAATGGGACACGCAATGGGCTCTGATAAGCGGAGCGATGGTTTGCTGTTCGAATCGCTCCATATCTTCTCCCTCGGGGCCGCTCGCAAGCCCGGCGGACGTCGGGTCGCGCAACGGGATCGAGACGAGCAAACACCATGGAAAGCGAATCTTATCCGGGAAGTTGCGATACGCGGCGTTGACCAGCGCCACCAGTGGACGTCCATCCAGCTCGAATTTATGGACGGACCACGTCGCACGGGATCTCGGGCTGGGAACGGAACCGTGGCCATCACCCATTGTCGCCACCCGGCGTGGACTCCGCACACAACCGCCTCCGCAGGTGGTTCTCGAGCGCTTGACCCCCCCACACCAGGACCTCGGGATAATCAGCCCATCGGTCAGCGTCCACGCGACCAGCAGGCTCATCGCCCCGATACAAACTAGCCCCAATACGAAAGATCACCGGTGGCGCAGTCTTGAGCAGTGCCGACCAATTCCCGACTACTTCCCAACCTTGTTGCCCAACCAGCAGCTTGCTGGTCCATTTCGGCGTCTCCAGGAACGGTAGCTCGAGGTCCGATTCCTGGAGCTTGTGCTCCGGACCGAACAAACGTGGGAAGAACCCGAGAACCATGCCGTTGCGAATGTACTCCGAGACGTGCAGCACAATCGCGGCGGCGTACTTGTCCGAGCATACCGGCACCCGGAGCACGTCACCTTCCTGGACCCTTGGCGTTTTCGGTCGAGGCATTCCGGTCGCCTAGCACTCCAGCGCTTGTCGCAGGACGCTATCCGCCAGGGCCAATAATCGCAAGTGCATCAGCCAGAACTTTTGCACCGAAACGAAGGTACTTTGCGAGATTAGCGTTGGTTAGCGCGATAGCTCTGATCAGATTGCGGAGCGGGTTGTTGGAGTATTGATCCATGACCTGCTGCTCCAATCCGCGTGCCTCTTCGTAGCAGAGATTGTTGTTGGCAACGATCTGCCCTACGAGATCGCTGAGTGGGTCACCGGGTCTCGCATGATCGGCAATTCGTGCGGGTGCGTCACCGCGGCCGACGTATTTGACCTGGCCTGTGTTCGGATCTCGCAGAACGTACAGACCGTGACCGTCTATTCGGTCGTAATTCGCGCCCGTGCCGCCGTCCGGGCGTGCGCTGATAGGCCCACGCTCCTCGCATTGCTGCTCTCGTGCTGGGTCGGTCGGCTGGTTCGTGTCGCCGCACTCCTCAGAGTCGGGTTCATCCTCGTTGCATGTTACCGGCTGCTCGAACACCAGCCCAGAGCTCCACGGCCCGTACCCACCCGAGTTCCAACCGAGTACCCACCACGAATAGGGCTTCCCCTGGTTAGCGGGATCTAAGGACATTGACGGAGTGACCGAACAGCTTCCCCCACCCGAACAGCCCAGATCTGAAGCCAGATACCAGGTATTCCACACAATGTTCCCCGCCACATCCTGCAATTGCAGAGCGTACTGAGTCGCGAGACTGACGCCAGAACCAGCGGCGTTCCACGTGAACACTGGCGTCTGAGGCGGCGTGGTCTCAGGAAGCATGCCGTCAGGCGCGGTCTGAGTCGCCGCGGGCGGAGCTTGGAGAAGCGTGAGTTGGGACGTGAAGTCGCAGCGCAAGATAGTGCCGCTGACGCTGCACTGTTCCGGCCAACTGCTCCATTGCCAGCCGTCAACAAGGATGACCGTTGGCTTGAAGTCGAGTTGATGCGAGCTACCCCAGTCGAACGGCCCGACCTCGTCTGCAAAATCGCAGGACGTGTTGGCATTGCAGTCGTTCCCATTGGTGTACTCCTGAGTGCCGAAATCCAGGCTCCCCA
>JAFAPL010000264.1 GCA_019247135.1 Chloroflexota bacterium
CTGCAACTGGAGTCACTGGCGCGCCGCTCGGCGTCGGCGAACTGGTCGCTGTCGGCGACGGCGTGGCCGTACTCGTCGACGTGGCCGTAGTCGTTCGCGTGGCAGTCGCCGTCGCTAGCGTCGGACCCACGGTCGGCGTACGCGGTGTCGCCGTCCGCGTCGCCGTCGCCGTCGTGGTCGTGGTCCACGTCGGCGTGGCGGTAATCGTCGGCGTCGCCGACGGCGTGCTCACGGGCGTCAGCGTCGCGCACACCAGCAGAGTGTCGCAATCGCCAGCGGCGCCGGCGTGTCGGTGGGTTGCCCGGTCGGTACCGGAGTGTTTGTCGGCGCCTGCGTGGGCGTGAGCGTCGGAGTCCGCGTGGCGGTCTGAGTTGGAGTCGGAGTCTGAGTCAGTGTCGGCGTCGCAGTGACCGTGCGCGTGCCAGTCGGAGTGGCTGGTGGCGTCAGTGTGATCGTACTCGTCGGAGTTGCGGTTCCGGTCGGGCTAGGCGATTGCGTCGGTGTTGGCGTCGCCGTACTGGTCGGTGTTGGTGTGAGCGTACTGGTCGGTGTTGGCGTGACCGTACTCGTCGGGAAGCTCAGCGAATCCGTGAACGCCATGTACACGGCGCTCGCCACGTTGTTCACGCAATCCGCCGGCTGGCTCACGTCAGCACTCACCGCACTCGGATTGTCGATCTGATACCCAGGCGGCGCTCCCGTCTCCGTTACCTGGAAGGTCCCGTAGCTGACAGGGTCCACACACACCGTGCCATCGGCGCCCGTAGTGACGCTGGTCGAATACGCGTTCGGCCCGACGATCGAAAACGTTGCACCTGTCTGCGCCGCCCCGTCAGTTGATTTCTTGGCGATCACGATGGCGCCCAGTAACGCGTGCGGATTGGTGAACGCCGGCGGCGCATTCGGTGTTCCACTGGCACATGTGGCGCCGTGATCCACGACGACATTGACGGACTGAGTCGTGTCGAGCTCGTACAGGGGCGGCGGCGGAGCGCACATTGTTGAAGCCGAGTACGCTGTTGCTCGCCTGCCCCGTCAGGTTCACCGTGAGGCACGTCGAATAGCCGACGGTGAAGGATTGATTCGATCCGCTGATCAGTGGATGCGCATCCAGCGCAACCGATTGGCTGCCGCTCCTGGCCACCGGCTCCTAGCACACGGTGTAGGTGGCAATGTACGGCAACGGTGCAGTTGTGGTACTGCCGAAGCCGCCACTCAGGGTGACGTTGACCTGGCCCTGGAGTGTGCCTCCTGGGCTCGTGCCGTGATACACGTCGAAGGTGACCGTGTAGCCGCTCAGGCTCGTGTCATTCCCATTGCACGATTGGGTGTTGCTGTTGACCCTGGCGCAGAGCGCCTTCTGCACAGTGATCGTCTGATGCCCCGCCGGCGTGGCCGTAGACGTGGGCGTGAGCGTTGCCGCGGCCTGGCTGAAGACCGTTGGCGCTGCCGCGTTGGCCGGGCCGGGCACGACCAACTGCATCTGGATCAAGGCCAGGCCGACGGCAACACTCAGGGCGGCAATGGCCCGCATTGGATTTCAGGCGCGCGCGACGGTCGTGGATCGCTCTGCTTCGCCGACGACCGGCTCCTCCGCCGAGACCGACAGCCATGAATAGGCGTAGCCCGCCAGCAGGGCCCCAACGATGGGCGCCAGCCAGAACAGCCACAACTGGGCAAGCGCCCAACCGCCGACGAACACCGCCGGACCGGTGCTGCGGGCGGGATTGACCGACAGGTTGGTGACTGGGATGCCAACCAGGTGAATCAGGGTGAGCCCGAGTCCGATGGCGATCGGAGCGAAGCCTTTCGGAGCGCGTCCGTCGGTCGCTCCCAGGATGATCATCAGGAACATGAAAGTCAGCACCAGCTCGGCCACGAGGCAGGCAAGCAAGGAGTAACCGCCTGGCGAGTGATCCGCATAGCCATTCGCGGCGAATCCGGCCTGGACGTCGAACCCGGGCTTGCCCTGGGCAATCACCAGCAGCACTCCCGCCCCGATGATCGCGCCGATCACCTGCGCCACGATGTACGGGGCGAGATCTCGGGCGGGGAATCGCTTTCCCGCCCATAGCCCGAGCGAGACGGCGGGGTTGAGGTGACAACCCGAGATGTGTCCAATTGCGTAGGCCATCGTGAGCACTGTCAGGCCAAACGCCAGCGCGACGCCGAGCAAACCAATTCCTACCTGTGGAAATGCCGCCGATATGACCGCGCTACCGCAGCCGCCCAGGACAAGCCAGAATGTTCCAATGAACTCGGCGGCGAGACGTTTCCTCAGGGACATCACAACCAACGCAATCCTCCTGCTGCGTACACACGGTACACCCCTAGTTCCGCCGAGTCTTGCAGCGCTGGTGCTCACCCGCGGCTCAAGCGCTGCACAGGGCGCTCGCGGGTGGAGTGGCAACCCGCGTGAATGATTGTGGTTACAAGGTCACTGGCAGCTGCGACTTGTAGTCGTTGTAGAGGCCTTGCAGCGTGTTCTGGAGTCGATCCAGGTTGGAGGTCTGGTCGGTTCCGATGATCCTGGTGAGGAAATCCTGCATGACCTTTTGCGGCGGGTCCGCAAGATCGCGGCCCATGATGTAGTCGACCAGTGGCTGGCTGATCGCGATCTTGCTCTCTTCGAGGCGAATCTGCTCGACCACGTTTTCCAGGACGTCGCCAGCCAGCCCGCGAAATGTCAGCGGACGTGGCTGGTTGGAGGCGCCCGGCATCATGCTCGAGAGCTCCGTCTGGAGCTGCGCAACGCGTGTCTCGAGCTCCTGGACAGTGGTAGTTCCGCGGTCCAACAAGCCCGTCCCTCGCGCGGCGAGAAAGCCGACCAGCGCGGTCACGCCGCCAGCCAGGCCACCTGCCGCGGGCTGTGAGGATGCCGGTGCGTTGAAGGCGGCCAACAGCACAACAACTCCGATAGCCACCAGCGCCACGGCAATCACGATCCCGCCCAGGACCAGCAGGCCGCGTTTCCATGGTTCCAGTTGTGTACGCGCGTAATTCCGTACCAGATTGCTGACGACGGCGGTTACTGGAAAACCGTCGATCTGGCGGCGGCCCGACAACAGGTCGTACCAGATCGCGAGCTGGGCCTCGAGCCCATCATTTAGCTTTTTGCGCTCGTCGCCAGTCGTGGGAATACCACTCCCCGAAACAGTCGATGGAGAGGACTGATTCGTGGACTCTGGCGGTGGTTGCGACGTTTCTTTACTCGCCAGCTGGTTTCCTTCGTATGCGCGAGACCAGAAGCTGAGGCTCGCCGAGACGGCAGCTACCGTGCGCGCATCCATGATGGGCGCCAACGTCTCCAGGTGACGGCGAATCTTCGTGGTGCGCTCCCGCGCGAACTCATCGCGCCAGGCCACAGCCAGAGGATCGCTGGCATCGTCGGCCCGTTGATCCGTCGCATCTCGGATCCGCCACTGCGTCAGACTCAATGCTTTCCCGAGCTCGTAGGCCGTCAACACGGCCGGGTTCTGATCGATGATCGTGTCGACGATGTCGGCGTCCCACTGAGGAACCGCAATACCAATCCGTTGTTGGCCGGTAAGGTAGGCTGCAGTGGCGCCTGGATTGTTGCTGGCCGCGAGCAGCTCGTCGATTCTCGCCAGCGTAGCGGCGGTCGAAGAAGGCTCGTTGTTGGCGCCAACGATCTGTTTACCGTCTGCCTTCAGCAGACTCGCGAGCTCGCGGACATGCTCCGCCGACGAGCGTTGGTGAGTCAAATCGGGTGGAAAGTCATCCTCCGCGGAGGGCGATAGCGGAGGCGCCTTCCATGAGTTGAGTCGTCCAACCAGCTCCTCGAGCGCCCAGCCGAATCGGAACGCAGCGCGCACCTGGTCCAGCGAGGACGGCGGAGCACCAGCGGCGGCTGGCGGGTGTGGCGTTGTCGGTGCGATCGCGAGCTTTTCGAGGGTCGGAGCCTGCGTGTCTGGCATCGAATGTATTCCCCCTGTTCAGCCTGACGCCACCATGCGGACCTCCAGCTGATAGCCCGCGTCGGTGCGTGTGAGTGGTCCGGTCACCGTAAACCGGCGCGATGCGTCGGACGCCGCGTCCGAGCTGAGCGAGGCGAAGGCTGACAGCTCCTCCGGGCTGGCTGGCTGCGGCAGCCGCACAGCGCGATCCCACTGGACCTTATCCATCGGCCCCAGCGGCACCAGAGACAGCGACGGCGTGATGTCCGCGCTCGACAGGCGTAGGCCCCCATCCTGCCTCTGGACCGTGCCAGATACTGTCACTTCGAAACCGCGGATGACGTAGCTGTCATTCACCAGTTGGTGGAATTGTTGGGGCCAGCGCTCGATTGGCGGCAAGCCGTTATCGGCCAGAAACACGGTGGCCGTCGAGGCCACCCCGTCCGGGATCGGGTCGACGTGCTGGACTCGATCCAGCGCCTGTAGACCCTCATGAGCACCGCCCCAACACGCGGCGATCCCGTACGGGCACGTCCCAGTGATGCCGACCACCACGCGTGTTCCAGAGGCTGCCTCGAGGATGGCGGCGCGCTGCGCGAACGCATCCATTGGCCGCGGCTCGCCCGGGCCTGGCACGCTCACCGTGAGTACCTCCGCCTGGGCCACGCGCGGCTGCTGAGTCACTCCAACCGAGCTGATCCGGACGATGCTGGCGATGGACGGGACGCCGAGCCCATTCAACACGAACAGCATGTAATGTCCGGGTGGACAGGCGTTGGCCGAGGCTGGAGCCGTGATGTCGAGACCAGTCCCGGATGACTTGAACGCGAGCGAATTGTAGCGCTGACCGGTGTTGAACGAATGCGTTACAGACGAGAGCCGGATCCAGCTCACCGTCTTGATGTCGGCTGCCTGAGGCGTCTCGACGTCAAACGTCTCGCCATAACCGATACTCGCCGGCGCCGAGGTAATTACCGGCCGTGCGCCCTTGAAGAGATATGGCGGCGAAAAGATCTGCGCGTCCCGATGCGTGTCCGTTGGATCGTTCTGTTGCTGGACTGCTTCGATCGGGAAGAATTCACCACCACCAGCACTCAGCACCCGTCCATCCGGCAGCAGCACCGCCGTCGAATGGTAGCAGCGGTCAATCGATTCCGCGGCCATCTGGGTCCAGCTTCCGTTCGCGGGATTCCAAAGCTCGGCGATATGTACTGCCTGGCCCAGGTCCAGATTGTTGAAGTTCTGCGGCGGGCCACCGCCACCACCGCGCGTACCACCGGTCACCAGGACTGTTCCGTCGGCCAGAATGGTGGCGTTATGCTGGCGACGCGGAAAGTGCATCGGCTGCGTGGGCTGCCAGGCAGGTTTTGCAGCGCCCATGTCGAGCAACTCTGCGTTGGGCGTCGGCGCATTGCCGCCACCGATGTAGATAACTTTGTCGGCATCGTAAAGCACTGATGGCGCGTAATCACGTTGAGCATTCGCCCGCATGGTGGGGAGCTTCGCCCACGTTCCACGGCCGGAGATGTCGAAGGACCACGTTTGCGCCAACGACCCGGTGCTGATGACGCGCCCGCTCACTGCGACGTGCAGCCTGGGATAGAGATCGAAAGCCGCCTGGTCCTGGTTGCTGTTCAGTTCGGTCAGGGCCCCGTTCGTCCACGCCTCCGGTACCGTATTGGGAGCCCCGACCTTGCCCGACGCATCGCGAAAGCTGCCTGACAAGATCAACACGCTGCCATCCGGGAGC
>JAFAPL010000475.1 GCA_019247135.1 Chloroflexota bacterium
CTTGGCGACCTCACTCATCATGCGCGTCTGATGGTCGGCCGTCGTCGAACCCGGCTCGACGTGATTCATGACGATCGACACGGCGCCGGCCTGATCGTCGATCGCTGATTGCCAGCCCTTCATCGACGCTCGCACAAAGCGCTGCACCAGGTCCGGCTTGTTCTGGACCATGTCCTCGGTCGTGAACAGGTTGTCTTCCAGCATCCCGACGCCCTGGTCGTTGTAACTGATGACGTTCAAGTCATCAGCGCTGACGCCCGACTCGAGCACGATCTGGTACTCGTTGTACGTCATTGCGCTTGCCGCATCCATTTGCCCTTGCAGGAAGGGATCCATGGTAAAGCCCTGTTTGATGACGTTCATGTCTTTGTCGGGGTCGTAGTGCAGTTTGTCCATGAGAGCCAGAAACTCGAACTCGTTGCCGCCGTACCACACACCGACGTTCCTACCCTTGAGGGCTTCAGGACTGGTGATGTTCGCCGACTTCTTCGATACCAGGAGCAGCCCGCTCGATTGGTAGACCTGCGCCACATCCACCAGTGGAAGCCCCTTGTCGCGGAATGCAAGGAAGCTGGCAACCCAGTCGACGCCGAAGTCAGCCTGGCCGTTGATCACCTGCTGTTCGCCCACGATGTCAGGACCACCCGGAACGATGGTCACGTCGAGATTCTCGTCGGCGTAGTAGCCTTTGTCGAGCGCGACGAAGTAGCCAGCAAATTGCGCTTGTGGAACCCATTTGATTTGCAGCTTTATTTTGTCGGGTGCTTGAGCCGTCGCCGGCACCGCGAAAAGACCAAAAGAAAGTGCTATGACTGCGACGATGCGCAATAGAAATGCGGGTTGAAAGTTCATTTGAGTCGAGAAACTCCCTTCAGCTCTCACGGAATGAAATGTGCCACGGTAATAAGGCGCGCTCGACCATGCTGACCAGGGCAAACAGGAGCAGCCCGAGCAGCGCGGCGGCGACTATCGCTGCCCACGCGATCGGCATTTTGGCGACCTGAATGTTGTTCGACAGGTCGACACCGAGGCCGCGTTGCGCATTGAAGAACTCGGACACCACGGCGCCGATCATGGCCAGCGTGGTGCCCACCTTCAGCGCGCTGAACACATACGGCAAGGAGTGCGGGAGCCGCAGCTTCCAGAAGATGTCGGACGGGCTTGCCGCAAAGCTGATCATCAGGTGAACTGACTGTTCCTCGATCGAGTACAGACCTTTGAACGCGTTGACGAGCATGGGCGCGAAGGTCATCAGCGCCACAACGGCGATCTTGGATGGCTGACCGAAGCCGAGCCATAACACCGCGATCGGCGACACGGCAATGATCGGAATCGAATTGAGCGATGCGAGCACAGGCAGCGCGCCGCGTCGGAGAAAGGCAACCGAAGCACACGCGACTGCGCAGCCAAAGCCGGCCAGTCCACCGATCAGCAGGCCGACGACCGCCTCTGGCCCTGTGAAGAGCACGGCGTCACGCCACAAGACGTCACCGCGATCGACCAGCGCCTGGCCAATCTCGAGCGGATATGGCAGCTGAAATCCCTTGAGTCGAAACAGCGTATGAAAGACGCCGATTTGCCACGCGATGAGCAGCAAGGCCAGCACAACAAGCGGCGGCAAAACCGCGCTCACCCGTGACCACGCTGGCATGGGCCTGACAGCGCTGATGAAAACACGCTCCGCTCGAGCGCTCACGACAGCGCCTCGCGACGAAATTCGGGTTGCCAGCGCAGAGCCACGCGCTCGGCGAGCGCGACCACCTGGAAGAAGAGGATGCCCAGCAACGACGCGACCACGATCGCACCCCACAACTTGTACGCGTTCGCGGGCCCGTAGTACTGGGTGCGGAGGATCGTCACGCCGATCCCCTGCTGGGCGCCCATCAGCTCGACCACGATCGCGCCGATCACGCTCGTGGTGGCCGCGATCTTCAGGGCTTGAAAGACGTACGGCATGGCGGCAGGAATTCGCAGTTTCCTGTAGACCTGGCGGCGCGTCGCGGCCAGGCTAGTCATCAAGGCGACCGCGTTGCTGTCGACACTGCGCAAGCCCTTCAACGTGTTGATCGTCACGGGAAAGAAAGTGACATACGCCGCGATCAACACGCGCGCGACGTTTTCGTCTTTGAAGATCGAGTACACGATGGGCCCAAGCGCGATGACCGGCACCATTTGAGAGGCGATCGCGTACGGCAACAAGCTACGCTCGATCGGCCGCCACTGGTCCATCAGGAGCGCGAGGCCGAAGCCGATGAGGCCACCGACCACAAAGCCGATCACGGCGCTGCGCAGCGTGATCAAGCCCGCGAGCCAGAGCTGCGTGACGTTGGCGGGATCGAACAAGGCGCCCAGGACGAGGTGCGGCAGCGGCAGCTTGGTCTGCACGACGCGCATGTCCGAGGGCACGGCCGGGTCCGCGCCGCTGATGGCGCCCGCCTGGAATTGGGACGGGACCGTCACGTTGAAGTAGATGTAGGCGACAGCTTCCCACACGACCAGCAACGCGAAGAGCGTGGCGATGATCGGCACCACGTCGCGTCGCTGCAGGGCGCTCACGTGTCCACCTCGCGAAGGTGCCGCCGCACCGCAGCGACCAGTTCGACGAATCCTGGCGTATCCCGCAGCTCAATGTTCCGCGGCCGCGGCAGCGTGACGTCGATCAGCGTCTCGACGCGGCCCGGCCGTGGCGACATGACGACGACGCGGTCCGAGAGAAACACGGCTTCGGGAATGGAATGCGTGACAAACACAATGGCCGTGCTCGTCTCTGCCCAGACACTCAGTAGCTCGCGGTTGAGCCGCTCGCGTGTCATCTCGTCGAGTGCTCCGAACGGCTCGTCCATGAGCAGGACGGATGGCCGGAACGACAGGGCACGGGCGATGCTCACTCGCTGCTGCATGCCGCCCGACAGCTGCCAGGGGTAGTGGTCAGCGAATTCGGTCAAGCCAACCAGACGTAGCAGCTCCGTGGCTCGCGCGCGGCGCTCGGGTGGAGCCACCTTCATCACTTCCAGGGGCAACTGGACGTTCGCGGTGACGGTTCGCCAGTCGTACAGGACCGGCTGTTGAAAGACGATGCCGTACTGGCGCGAGAGGCGCGCGTCGCGCGGGGTTTTGCCGTTGACGCTGATGGTCCCGCCGGTCGGCGCCAACAGGTCACCGATCAGCCGCAGGAGGGTGCTCTTGCCGCAGCCCGACGGACCGATAAGCGAGACGAACTCGCCCGCCCGTACATCCAGGTCGACGTTGTGGAGTGCCTGAACGGCGCCGGCGCCGCCGAAGACCATCGACACGCCCCGCAGCGAGATCGCGAGGTCGGAGGTGGCCGACTCAGGCTCGGTCTCAGCCTCCAATCCGCGTGCCATCGGGGCGCGTTTTTACCACGCCCGCGCCGCCGCGCATCTTCGGTCAGTTCGCACAATCTGGCGGGCTGGCGCGGCGTCGACTACACCGTCGCGAGGAGGCCAGCCACCAGTGCCGCGCGGCGGGGCAACGATTCCGTGTCGACGTGCTCGTGCGCCGCATGCGCGCCTTCGCCTTCAGCCCCGAGGCCGTCGAGTGTCGGCGTGCCAATGGCCGCCGTGAAGTTGCCGTCCGAGCCGCCGCCGGTGCTGCCTTCGGCCAGGTCGACACCCATGCCCGCGGCAATCTCGCGCGCCGTGGTGAACAACGCGGCCATGGCCTCCGATCGCTCCATCGGCGGCCGATTCAAGCCACCGTCGATCCGAAGCACGGCGCCAGGCAGGACGGACGTGAGGCCGCGGATTGCGGCATCGATGCGCGAGGCCTCGGCCAGCGTCTGCACGCGTACATCGACGTGCGCCTCGGCCGCGGCGGCCACCACGTTGGGCCGCGTTCCACCGTGAACCACGCCGACGTTGACCGTGGTGCCCGCCTCGTAGTCGTTCAATGCGTGGAGCGCCATCACCTGGTGCGCGAGCTCCTGGATCGCGCTGATGCCTTTCTGCGGTTCGACTCCGGCGTGCGCGGCCCGTCCCTCGATACGCACGAAGTAGTCGCCGGTACCTTTGCGCGCGGTCTTGAGCGTGCCGGCAGGCAGCGGCGACTCGAGTACGTACGCAACGGCTGCGCCGCGCGCGGCCTCCTCGATGAGCGCGCGCGACGTAGGCGATCCGACCTCTTCGTCGCACGTGAACAGCACGGATAGCGGCCGTTTCAATGCGGCGCCCGCCTCGTGCAAGGCGTTGATCGCGAAGTACAGGACGACGATGCCGGCCTTCATGTCGAAGCAACCGGGCCCTCTTGCGGTGCCCTGCTCGTCGACACTGAACGGAATGCGTTCGAGCGTTCCGAGCGGCCATACCGTGTCGTAGTGGCAGAGCGCCGTGGCGTGCTGGTCGGTGCCGTCGCCGATGCGTAATCGCAGGTTCTGGCCGCGGCCATCGTCGACGCATTCGAATCTGCCGAATTGCCCAAACAGCTCCTGAAGAGCGGCAGCCATGCGGTCCAGTGACGCGCGGTCGTCGCTCGGCGACTCGATCCGCACAAGCTGGCCAAGCAGATCGACCATTGCGTCGCGACGAGGCTCCAGAGCAGCCCGGACGGTAGCGGCGAGCTCGGGGCCGCTCACGCGTGGAGCGCCGTCTCTTCAGCTTCGAGCACCAGCTCGCGTACGGTGTTGGCCTTGATGCGTTCGAAGTTCGGCTCGAAGCCGAGGCCCGACCGATCCCAGGGCACGTCGATCGTGCCAGCGTGCGCGCGAATGGGCGGGTCGACGATGTCCTGGCGGTAGGCCTTGTCGGAGCCCGAAACATCACCCGGGATGGTGAACCCGGGCAAGCTGCAGATCGCCACGTTCGCCGCGCGGCCGATGCCGAATTCGTGCATGCCGCCGCACCAGACCGGGATGTCGCGCGACAGACACAGGTCGTGCACTCGTCGCGCTTCTCCGAGCCCGCCCAGCCGGCTCACCTTGATATTGATGATGCGACAGCTTCCCAGGTCGATCGCTTTTCGAGCGTCGTCGACCGAGTGGATGCTCTCGTCCAGGCAGATCGGCGTCTGTAACTGGGCCTGCAGCCTGGCGTGATCGACGATGTCGTCGTCCGCCAGCGGCTGCTCGATCATCATCAGGTTCAGCTTGTCGAGCGCACGCAGTGCGTCGAGGTGTCGCGGATCGTCCAGGCTGTAGGCCGAGTTGGCGTCAGCCATGAGCAGGACGTCCGGCCATCGCGCGCGCACCGCGCTCACGAACGCGACGTCGCGGCCCGGAGCGATCTTCATCTTTATTCGCTTGTAGCCCTGGTCCAGGTACTTCGCTACCTGCTCGACGATAGCCTCGGGCGTCGGCTCTATTCCGAGACTCACGCCCGAGTGAATC
>JAFAPL010000716.1 GCA_019247135.1 Chloroflexota bacterium
CTCGCGGAACGGCTGGTGCAGCCGTTACTGCAATGGTCGTGGCTGACATTCCTGCCGCTTCGTGCGGCCGAATCTGCGTCACGGACGTCGACCGCGGTAGCGAACGGCCAATTCTTGGTGGTCCGCCGCGCCGCCTATCAAGCGGCCGGCGGCCATGCTGCGGTGCGGTCGGAGGTACTCGACGACGTGGCACTAGCGCGAGCACTCCACCGCGCCGGCGCGCGCGGCAGCGTCGCGGACGGCACGCCCCTCGCCACGTGCCGGATGTACCACGGATGGCGAGATCTTCGAGACGGCTATAGCAAGTCCCTTTGGGCGGCACTCGGTTCGCCAGCCGGCGCCGTGGCGGCGATGTCGCTGCTCAACGTGGCATATGTGCTCCCGCTGCTCGCCGCCCTCCTTCGGCGCTCGCCAGCCGGACTGGCTGGCTACGCGGCCGGCGTCGCAGGCCGCGCCGTGACAGCACGCGCCACGGGTGGGCGGGTCTGGCCGGACTCGCTGGCACACCCAGCTTCCGTAGTCGTTCTCACGTTCCTCACCGCGCGGTCCGTGGTGCAAGCGAGACGCGGCACGTTGCGGTGGAAAGGCCGCGCCGTCGTCGGATCGCGGCTCTGAGGTGGCCACCGTCGTCGTCGTGGGAGCAGGCGTCGGTGGCTTGGCCGCAGCCGCGCGCCTCGCCGTGCGCGGGCATCGCGTCACCGTGCTGGAGGCCAACGACGTCGTGGGCGGCAAGCTCGGAGCTCTCGAGCGATCCACGCCGGTGGGAAACTTTCGTTTCGACACCGGGCCCTCGCTGCTCGCCATGCCGCACGTCTTCGCAGATCTGTTCGCAGCAACCGGCGATCCGATGGATTCGGTGCTCTCCCTGCGGCCGCTGGACCCGATCGCTCGCTACCGGTTCGCCGACGGCAGCTCCGTTCTGACGACGCAGGAGCTGGCCGAGCAAGCAGCGCATTTCGACGAAGCGTTCGGCGCCGGCAGCGGTCGTGCGTGGTCGGCAGTGATCGCGCAAGGCGCCGCGATGTGGGCCACGATCGAGCCACGCGTCATGGAAAGACCGGCGAGCCTTCGCCATGTGGTCGCGCCGCTACCCCGACTGGCCGAGATCCGTGCGATCGCTCCTGGCCGGACGCTCCGCCAGCTCGGTGCCCAGCATCTGCACGATCACCGTCAACGGTTGATGCTCGAGCGGTACGCGACATACCTCGGCTCAGATCCCAGACGTGCTCCGGCAGCGTTAGCGGTCGTCCCGTACCTCGAGCATGCGCACGGCGCGTGGTACGTAAGCGGTGGCCTCCATCGTCTAGCGCGTGCGCTAGCCGACCGGGTGATTGAGCGCGGTGGCGAGATACATTTCGGTGCGCGCGTTCGGCGCGTCACAGCGCCGGGCAGCCGCGTCGACGGCGTCGAACTTGCGAATGGCAAGCGGCACACCGCCGACGTGGTAGTCGCCAACGTGGACGCGACGTCGCTCTATGGCGAACTGTTAGATCCGCGTCCCCGCCGGACGCCAGCTGCTGACTCGCTGAGCGGCTTCGTGCTGCTGCTAGGCGTCCGTGGACGAACGCCCGGACTCGCGCATCACAACGTGCTGTTCGGCCGCAGCAGCTATGACGCCGAGTTCGACGCGATCTTCGGTCGACCCGGTCGACCGGTCACCGATCCGGTGATCTATGTAAGCGCGCCGGACGACGCCGCGGTGCGGCCGGACGGCTACGAGGCCTGGTTCGTGCTGGTGAACGCCCCCCGGCATTCGCGTGCTAGGGCGCGTGGCGCGCTGGACTGGGACAGCGCCGGCCTCGCGTCAGGATACGAAGATCGGATCATGTCGCTGCTCGCAGCCCGGGGCATGCCGGTGCGCGAGCGGCTCTTGTTCAGCGAGGTGATCACGCCTGCCGATCTCGAGCGTCGCACCGGCGCGCCGGGCGGTGCGATCTACGGTGGAGCGCTTCACGGTCTGCGGCGCACCTTCACCCGGCCCCGCAATCAATCCCGGGTTCGCGGGTTGTATCTCGTCGGCGGTTCTACCCATCCCGGTGGCGGACTGCCGATGGTGGCCCGATCGGCGGCGATCACCGCGCAGCTCATCGGCTCACCGTGAGCTTGCGGAACTGTCGAAACTGCAGCCAACCAGCTGTCGCCAGTACCACCCAGACCGCCGCGCACACGGTGGCTGCCCAATCGGCCGAAGTCGACGCCGCAGCGAGCAGTGCGACGCCGGTGCAGATCACTCGAGTGGGCCGCTCGTCCACGGTGATGATCGACCGTGCTCGGGGCACCTTGATCCGGTATAGCTCGCGTGCCATCGACAGAACACCTGCAACGAGCGCAAGTTCCCACGGTGCGCCGCAGCGCCACAGCACAACCGCGAAAGCCCAGTCGGCGACGCGGTCTGCGATGGCATCTGCCCACGCTCCGAAGCGCGTGGCACGGTTCGTCAGAACTGCGACCGCTCCGTCCAGCGCGTCACACAGCGCGGCCCCGAGGACGCACCCCAGCGCACCGATCGGCGCGGCGGTCGCGAGCGGAACGGCAGTGATCGCAAGCGCGGCACCGACGAAGGTGAGCACGATCGGTGGCACCCGTAG
>JAFAPL010000719.1 GCA_019247135.1 Chloroflexota bacterium
GGCATGTGATAGCCGACGCCGGTTTCAGTCAGCAGATAGCGCGGCTGGCTGGCATCTGGCTCGATCTTGCGGCGGATGCGCTTCACGAACGTCCACAGGTAATCGTCTTCATCGCCGTACTGCGGACCCCACACCGCCTGCAGCACCTGGCGGTGCAGCACCATCTTCCCAGCGTTGCGTGCGTAATACGCAAGCACCTCAAACTCGCGTGCGGTCAGCCGCACCTCGACTCCGTTGACCCGAGCACGGTGCGCGCTGAAGTCCAGCTCCAGGCCTTGATACCGATACGCTGGCAACGGCCCCTTCGGACTCGAGCTCGTGCGCCTGAGCAGCGCTCTGACTTGCGCCAGCAGCTCGGCGATGCCAAACGGTTTGGTCAGATACGCATCCGCACCCAGGTCCAGCGCGTCGACCTTGTCGCGTTCCCGTTGACGCGCCGTCACCATCAGCACTGGCACTTCATCCGCGTGCCGTCGAACCGTCTCGAGTACCTGCAGCCCACTCGGCCCAGGCATGTTGACGTCAAGCAGCAGCAGGTCGAACGCGTGCTCCTCGATCTTTTTCAATGCTTCGGTGCCATCTTCCGCGGCCAGCACGTGATAGCCGCTGGCTTTCAGGTTGCTGGCGAGCAGCTTGCGCATCGGTGCTTCGTCGTCCACGACCAGAATGTTCTGCTGAGTCATTGGCCCCTTCCTCAATCTCCTGCCTACTGTTGAGTCGTGTTGCTGGCGCTGGGATCGGGAGCAACACGCTGAACCGCGCGCCCCCGCCCAACCGATTGGTGACACTCATGCGTCCGCCGTGGGCCAGCACGATCGACTGGCAGATGGCTAGCCCGAGCCCCTCGCCGGGTACCTTCGACGCCACCGCCGCCGGCTTGCGGAAAAACGGTTGAAAGATCCGCTCGCGGTCCTCCTCGGCAATGCCCGGCCCTTCGTCCTCGACCGTGATCTCCACCTCGTCTGCCTCGTTCAGCCGAGCCGAGACGCCTATCGGCGTGCCCGCCGGTGAGTACTTGACCGCGTTCTGCACCAGGTTGGCCACGACCCGCTCCAGCTGCGACGCATCCGCCGACACACACGGCAAGCCAGGCTCCACGTCGACGCGGACCGCCCGCGCGCCCAGCGAGCCACGCGTCCGATCGATTGCTCCCGCGACGACTACGGCCGGATCGATCGACGGCAGACTCGTCTCTCGGCGTGCCGTCGACGTCGGCGCGACGAATTGCCGAACCGAGTTCAACATCTCCGCCAGTCGGTCCGCCTCTCGCTCGATGTCGGCCAGGAATTCCTTGCGCGTGGCCTCGTCCCAGTCGACGTCATCTCGGCGCAGGCTGCTGACGTAGCCCTTGATGTGGCTGAGTGGCAGCCGCAGATCATGCGCGAGTGCTGCCAGCGTCTCATGCGTCGCCGGCATCGGCTGTGGATTCGTCGAAGCGCTGAGCGGGTGTTGGCTGTGCCGCCAGACGCTCGGCTCGTGGATCAACGCTGAATGCATCGAATGCGACGGACGCGTCTTCATTGAAGTTGCCAGCTCACGAGCAGGCTGCGCGCGGACGGACCCAGGGCTTCGTCTGCCACCAGGCCGCGCAACAGGCCAGCACTCTCGAGCGTGGGTCCGGTCCGCTGCAGCGAGGTGAAGGCTGAGTAGCGCAGGTCGAGTGGCTCGCCGGCGTCCATCGCCAGCACACCCAGTGCCGTCGGAACACCGCTCACGTCGGTGTATTCCGCCAGCGCCAGCGCGGCGTCCACGCGCAGTTCCGGACTACCCGCCCTGGACAGCGCCTCGGTCAACGCACGCGCCACTGATGCACGCGTCCCCACCGGGCAGCTGCACGTTCGCAGCAGCCTGACCACCCGCATGAGCACGGCCGTTGGTTCGCGGCGGTCCTGCAACAGCTCCACCAGAAACGGCACGACCCTCGGATCGTGGAGGTGCTCGAGGTCCATCAGCACGTCCAACTTCCACACCACCGCGGCCGTTGCTTGCGTGCGGAACGCTCGGATCAGTCGCTCCACTTCATCCATGCCTGGCTCTCTCCACTCGCTCAGGACTGCGACTCAATCACGCCGCCGTCGCCGCGCGACGATCGGAAAAATCCTGGCTATCGCAGATGCGACCACGCAGGATCAGCAGCCGCGCGTACTGGCGCGTGCTGAATGGATACGGGTGGCTCACGCGTGGCCGAAAGCCAAAACGGTACGGCTGGTCGTGGTCGCCGGCGCCCTCTCGGTCGAGCGAACCGGTCGAGACATTTGGGCTGTTGTGC
>JAFAPL010000758.1 GCA_019247135.1 Chloroflexota bacterium
GCTATCCATGGTTCAAGTGGTTCGACCCATCCCGCTCGCTACCGCTGCCGGCACCGGCTGACCGGGCGGTGTATGCGCTCGGCGAGCTCGACGGTCATGCTCTCGACAATCTGCTGGTCGGCTGCCTTGGCGCGCCAGACTCCGCCGATGAAGTCGTCCTGGATGGCGCGCGGGCGCGTGACGAATGTGGTGCACTCGACGGAAGTACGCGGGTCGGCGCCGCCTTCGACGGGGTCGCACAGGTGGACGCGGTGCAGCTGCCACCGTCAGCCGAGGCGGGACAGGCGGTTCCAGCTGAGCTGGTCTGGCGGCCACTGGCCCAGCAGTCAGTCGGCCAACAGGTGTCGTTGCAAGTCGAGGATGACGCGGGCGACGGAACGCAGTGGGGGAACGGCACGCTTGAGCTGTACCCCGCGAACGAATGGGAACCCTCGGAGGCGTTGCTCAGTCGGCTGCCGATCGCGACGGATCCAACGGCGATTCCGCAGACCTATCAGGTAACGCTGGGGATCGGGCCGATGAAGCAGAACGCGCCGCCGGCGATGGCGACGTGGAAAGGCGCCCGAGTTGAGCGGGTACCCGTCGGGTCGGTGGCTTTGTTGCCGGGGAGCGGCGAGCGGACACTGCCAGCGGACATGCAGCCGATCGAGCCCCCAGGGCTCGTGGGTGGTGGCCTCGAGCTGCGCGCCATGCGGCCCTTACCGAGCGAAGCCGCGGCGGGCAGTCAGCTCAAGCTAGGCATACTTTGGCGCGCGACGCTAGACGCGCCCACCGCGGCCCAGTGGGAACTGCGCTTCGTACGACAGAACGGTGAGCTTGCGCAGCGAACGGCGTTGCCGCTTCTGGGCGGGCGACTGCAACTCGCGCAACTGAAACAAGGAAACGTCGTACGCGACGAAGAGAGTGTGCTCGTGGACTCCCGCGTCCCGAGCAACGAGCCACTCAATGTCGAGATTGGCCTTCTCGACGCCAGCGGTCAGCCAGTTTCGGGACAGCCAGTTCGGGTCGGAACCCTGAGAGTCACAGGTCGAGCGCACGATGTGCAGCCGATACCCTCCGGCGCGGCTGATGGCAACGGGGGCGAAGCGAGTTTCGGGCGACTCATGCAGCTGGTCTCTGACAAGCTCGATCCGCAACAGACCAGGGCCGGCGCGAGTGTCAAAGTGCAACTGCACTGGCGCGGTCTGGCCGAGATGGACCAGGCGTACAAGGTTTTCGTTCACGTCCTCGATCCTGGCGCGACGCAGGTGGTCGCGCAGCGCGACGCGGAGCCGAAAGATGGGGCCGCGCCGACCACGAGCTGGCTGGCTGGCGAAGTTCTGGATGACGAGTACGCGATCCAACTGCCGCCGAGCCTCGCGCCTGGCGACTATCCGATCGAGGTCGGTATCTACGACCCTAAATCTGGTGCGCGACTGTTACTGCCGAACGGGGATAGTCGCGTCTTGTTGGCCAGCCATCTGCAGATCCGCTGAGAGCTGCGCGAGCAGCGCATCGGTCGAGCGGAACCACAGGCTGCAATAGCGCGTGAAGAAGACGCTTGGCTCGTTCGGTGGCAGCCAGACGCCGTAGACGCGTTTGCCGCTCTCGAGGGCGAATTTCATCTCGCTGATGACGCCCGGCGACGGCACGGATACGTCGTAGTAGACCACCACGAAGTCAGACTGGGCGATCAGCTTGTAGTCACGTTGGACGATCTGATCGGCGACGTGCTGCAGCAGCGGGCCGCGGCGGGTGCCGTCTGGCTCGCTATCAAGCACGCTGCCCCCATCTGAGCGTTCGGTCTGATTGCCCGCGGGTGCGAGTTCGAGCTGCTGAACGTCGTTGACGTCGCCCGGGTCGAACACGATCGCGCTTTCGTCGAGACGGCGCTTGAACTCTTCCAGGCCACGCTCGACGCCCGGCGCGACGTGCTGCATGGGGTAGCTCAGGTAGGCACGTGTCGCCCGCGGATCGAAGAACAGACGATAACCCGACTCGGCCGACATCGGGCGGGGCAGGAGGACCTGGGGCTTGCGGTGGATGCGCGCCATCTCTTCAGTGAAAAATTGCTCTTCTTCTCGCCAGATGAGGACCTCTTCCTCGCTGAGATGAGACCAGCGGGCCTGGTTCGCGAGTCTTGCCACACTCGACTTGACGCCACAGGTCACGGTGACGAACAGGTCGGGATTGAGACGCGTCAGGTAGTGCGGGTCGAAGCCGGAGATCAGCGTGTTCTTCCAGCGAAAGACGGCGTGGGTATTGAGGATCCAGTCGCGGTCAGGGTCGGATTGGATGGCCGAGCAGATCTGTTCGAGTGCGGCGGCGCGCAGCAGGACGAGCGCGCGCGGGAACATGTCGAGAATCGTTTCTTCCTCGACGGGTTCCCCGACCGCGCGGGCGATGTCGAACATCGTTTCCTTGACGTCGTACAGCGCCACCGCGTTGCCGCGGGCACATGCCAGCGCCACGACCTGGCGCAGCCAGTCCAGCCTGTCGGTGCCGCTGATGCCCGTGCAGATGACGCGCAAATCAGGACGCTCCGCTGGCCTCGACGCCCATCAGTGACGGTCAGCTTTCTGCGCCCGCGGGCGAGACACTGCGCGGGCTGGCGCTGTCGCGTCCAGGTTGTTCAACTTGCAACCTGGTGGCTCTGGCGGGCAGCGCGCGGACTGTTCACCCGACTAACTGGACTCGGCGCGCGCTGGAGATGCTTGTGGCGCCGAGGCGGCCGTCTCGGTGAGTGCGGCGCTCGCCCAGCGCGACACCGATTGCAAATTGAAAACGTCCACGTGCGTGACGAGCTGGTCGAGGGCCTGATCGTCCGACTGATCCGGCCGGTAGCCGGCGGTGCGCGTCTCGTACTTCCAGACTTCGCTGCGGATGCTCTCGGCAAGCTGCGTGCAACGCACGCCGTCCTCGCGCCAGCGGAAGATGTGCGACGCACCCGCGGACACGGCCGCGAGAGCTGGGAAGAACAGCTGTAACCAGTTCAGGATCTCGTTGTTCGGATTGTCCTTGGCCAGAAAGATCAAGCACGGCGTGATCGCGGCCAGCGCCACCGTGAGGATCTGCAGAGCGTAGTAATTGCGCCACGCCCGCGCGGCACGCGCGTCGGCATCCGTGGTGAGCTCGTCGATGCGGTCGAGCGCAAGCTGCCGTCGGTCGGCGACGCTCGTGATGGCGCTTCCTGGTTGGAGCGTTTGCGACATCCGTTGAGACCCCCCTTTCGGCTACCGCTCGGCCCAGCGTGGTGTGTTGCCAGGCTCCCCGCCCGATCGAGGCCGGCACTGTAGCACGAGCTCCGGACCCACCGATGATGGCATACGCCGTGCATCTGACGGACGAGGCTTGGTTCGGCAACGATGACCGCGGTGGTGGAGTTTCCAGGAATTCGAGTGGTGGGTATTGGCGAGCAGCGCGGTCGAACCGGGCAGCGGCTGGACGCTGTGCATCCGCTGCGTGGCGGGACCGTGATCAGCTGGCTGCGCCCGGCGAGCTGTGATTGCTGCGGCCGACCGACGCTCTCGGGCCGTGGCGGGACAGGCCAGACGACCCTGTGCGGGCACTGCCGGCCACCGTCGGCGGCATAAAACCGACTCATTGTTGTCTCAAGGCCTTCTCCCGAGGGGCGCGCGGCCGTTATGATCCGCGAGCACATCGCCGTCCTGGGAAGGATCTTTTGCGAATGCGGGAGCTCGTCCAGATCGAGTCACCAGCCGAACATGCTTGTGGGCAGCAGCCGACCGTTCAACGGTGGGAGGTGCTGGAGCCTATCGCGGGTCGCTGGTCGTGGATGACGGTGTTCCATTGTTGTGGTCAGGTGGCGGTCGAGGCCGCGGAGGAGAACGAGAAGCAGGTTCGCAAGGCGGCCTGACGGCTCGACGGCGGCTGAGACGGCGCGGGCTGGCGCTCTCGCTTCCAGATTCGTCAACCTTTGCAGGTTGATTTGCTCGCGGGTGCACGAGCGGCCGCGCGCTGCTGCTAGATGAGGCTGGTGGGGTTAGCCGGCGGCTAAGGCGGCGCGGGCTGGTGCTGTAGCTTTCAGATTCGTCAACCTTTGCAGTTCACGGTCTGGGATGACCAGGGAGAAAGCGCCGGCGACCCATACGTGGGCGGCTTCGTGCGACACGTTCAACCGGCGCCTGGTCTCGCGGTTCTGGACGTGGGCTGCGGTCCTGGCACGTTTCACCTTGCGCTGAGCGGCATGTGGATCGTCGGTTTGGACCTCTCAATGGGTATGCTGCGCGAAGCTCGGCGACTCGGCACGCGCTGCATTCAGGGCGACGCGCAGCGCCTGCCCTTCCGTGACGCGTCGTTCGATCGGGTCACCTCCAATCACATGCTGTTCCACGTCCCCGATCGAGAGCTCGCTCTGCGCGAGATGAGGCGCGTGTTGCGCCACGGCGGGCGCGCAGTGTTGACCACAAACGGGAACCCGTTTCTC
>JAFAPL010000760.1 GCA_019247135.1 Chloroflexota bacterium
GCCAAAACCGGATTGAGCCGCAGATGGCTCCGCCTCAGTAGCGCGTGGCCCGCGACGGCAGCCGCGAAAGCGAGAACGCTCAGCACGAACCACATATCAGTCAGCTGGATCACCCGAGATCGACGATGTTTGCTGTCCACGCGATGCCACTCAGAAGAGTCCCGGCGCAGCGCCCGAAAGGCGTGAGCTCCAGGCGTCCGTCACTGTCTCTCACAAGGCGCAGCTTGAACAGCGATCGGACTCGGTTGCCCTTCTTGCGAGCACCGATCGCGTGCAGCTCGCCGATCGGAACCTCGCGCCCGGTAATTCTCGCCTGCTTGAGCGCGCGCAAAATGTCCAACGAATAGCCACCCTCTGCCGACGACCAGAGCTCCAGGAACGAGATGCTGTAGATGCCATGCGCGCTCACGGCAGCGACGAGCAGTGCAATCGACTCCGAAGATCGACTTGCAACGGCCAGGACAATCGCCCCGAGTGTTACGGCCACGGCGGAGCAGAGGTGATAGCCGAAGATGGTCCCCTCGGCCGCAAACGCAGGCAGATGCCTTAGCTTGACCACGTAGACGGCGAAGTGCACGGCGAGATACGCCGCGAGAATCGCCAACCAGGCTGCGCCGCTCAAATTAACGTGCGCCCTGAGCCTGCATTGGCGCCGCGGGCCGCTCCACGTGGGGCAGCGCCCGACGGCCGAGAACCCGGATGTTCCACCACAGCCGCAACATGGTCGCCTCGGCGTTCACGATGTTGGTCATCGAGAGCGCCTTCGAACGTCCATACGTACGCTCCTGGTGAGTGAGCGGAACGTGGACGTAGGAATACCCCGCTACGAGAGCGTGCACCAACATCTCGGTAATGAAGAAGAAGTGGCGCGTGGTGATGGGAAGGATCCGCGCCAACTCAGTCGGGTAGACCGCGTTTCCTTGCGTGTATTTCACGTGCCACCCGAAGAGGACGTTGATCTCGGTAACGCAAACCCAGGTGAGAAACCGGCGGTACCACGTGCGATTCCATGGCGTGGCGTGGTATGGGACGATGACGTCGGCACTCCCCACGGCATTGAAGATGTTGCTGATCGAGCCGAGTGCAACCTCATTATCGCCAGGTAGGAACGTCACATAAGCCAGGCGCGCCTGCGCGAGCCCACTGCCATACGCCGCGGCAAACCCGCGATTGCGCGGGTGGTGCACCACCTTGACGTTGGCGTGCGTGCGCGCCAACTCATCTGCGACACGCCCCGTGTCGTCTGTGCTGCCATCGTCGACGATGACCACCTCGTGCGCCTCCAGGGTGCTGGCTGCGCTCTCGATGTTTGCTACGACGCCCTCGATGGCTCGCGATTCGTTGTACGCCGGCACGATGATCGATAGCGAGCGTGACCGGGCGGGTGCAAAAGTGCTCATTTAACCACGCAGAGGGACATATCAGTGGCACCTCGGCAGATCGGGTCGTAACGGCGCTGATTGTAGGTAAACGGCCAGACGCACCGGTAGCGCCCGATGCTACCCTACCCCAGCCGATGACGCCGCCCGCCATGTCGACCGCCTTCGTTGGCCTGTCGCATCTGGGCATCGTCAGTTCGGCCGGCTGGGCGTCGCAGGGCAACGCCGTGCTCGCAGTGGATGCGGATCGCAGTCTCGTTGACGAGCTCAGGCGAGGCGAACTGCCCATCCACGAGCCAGGCCTTCCCGAGCTCATCGAGAGCAGCCGCGGGTGCCTCGAATTCTCGGCCGATCTCGCACGCGTCGCCGCGTGTGATCTCGTCGTGATCGCTCGAGATGTGCCAACGGATGCGCGCAACATGAGTGACCTCGCGTTGGTGGAGGCGCTCGTCGATGAGTTGGTGCCGCACCTGCGTAACGGAGTAACGCTCGCGATCATGAGCCAGGTCTCACCCGGGTTCTCCCGCGCCATCGGTGAGCACATTCGAAAGGTTCGCCCGGACCTCCGGTTCGAGCTGTACTACTGGGTCGAGACGCTGATCTTCGGCGACGCCGTCCGCCGGACGCTCCATCCCGAGCGCTTCATCATCGGCTGCCACGATCCACGTGTCGAGATCGCGCCAGCCTTGCAGACAGGGCTGCGTAAATTTGGCTGCCCGATCCTGCCCATGCGCTACGAGAGCGCGGAGCTCGCCAAGACTGCCATCAACCTGTATCTGATCAGTTCGGTGACGTACGCAAATACGCTCGCTGATGTGTGCGAGAGCATCGGGGCCGATTGGTCCGAGGTCGTTCCGGCTCTGCGGCTGGACCGCCGCATCGGACCGGCGGCATATCTTCGCCCGGGCCTGGGTATCGCGGGTGGAAACCTCGAACGTGACCTCGTAACCGTCCAGACCCTGTGCGGCGAACATGACGTCGATGCGACGTTCCTGGACGCACTCGCACGCCACAACGCGAACCGCCTCCAGTGGGCGCACCGCATGCTGAGTCGCTATGTGCTGGATCACAAACACGACTCGGTTATTGGCGTGTGGGGGCTCACGTACAAAAAAGACACCCGGTCAGTTCGGAACTCGCCGTCATTGCGCTTGATCGCGGAGATCGGCGACGGGCTGACGGTTCGAGCCTGGGACCCCGTCATCAGTCCAGGCGACCTCGAGTCGGCCGCCGAAATCGTCGACTCCGCGCGCGCGGCGATAGACGGGGCCGACTGCCTGGTCATCATGAATGATTGGGACGAGTTCGCCGCCGCCAACATTGACATGCTGCGCGACTGTCTACGCCAGCCGATCGTGGTGGACTGCGCGGGCGTTCTCGAGGGCCGACGCGACGAACTGGCTGGCTTCACGTACGTCGCGATGGGTCGATGACGGCCCGCAACGCTGTATTTCTGGATCGCGACGGTGTTCTCGTGCGCGAGATCGTCATCGATGGCCACCCCTTTGCGCCGGTCACGCTAGAAGCGTTCGAGCTGCTGCCCGAAGCCGCCGCGCAGATACAGCGGCTGCGCGACGCAGGGTTCCTGTGCATCGTCTTCACCAACCAGCCAGAGATGGCAACCGGGGAACTGGCCGCCGACATCCTCGACACGATGCACGGCCAGCTTCGCGCGACGGTGCCCGTGGACGACATCTATGTCTGCCCGCATCGAGATGCTGATCAGTGCGCGTGTCGGAAACCTCTTCCAGGCATGCTAACCGCGGCAGCTGAAAAGTTCGGCGTGGACCTGAAGGGCTCATTTGTCATCGGCGACCGGTGGCGCGACATCGAGGCCGGTCGAACCGTGGGCTGCTACAGCATCCTGATCGAGCGGCCGTACAGTGCGTGTGAGACTGCCGACGCGCGTGTGGACACTTTGACCGAGGCTGTCGAAGCCGTGTTGGCCCAGACGGACCAGAACAGAGCACCATCAAAGCCATGACCGACCGGGTCGTGATCCTCGGCAACTCCGGGTTCATCGGCAGAGCGTTGCAGGCCCATTTCGAGCGGAGTGGCGCCCAGGTCCACGGCCTCGCCTCGGCCCAACTTGACATGCGCGATTCGGAGGCACTCGCGCGACTGGACGGTCTGGTCGATCCGACGTGCTGCATCATCGTGACGTCCGTTGTGGCCCCGGGCAGTGCGATGACGCCGCGCGCGCTGGCCGAAAACATCACCATGGCCGCGAACCTCGCTTCCTACCTGCTCGACCACCCGGCGGGCAGGTGTGTGTATCTGAGCTCTGACGCGGTCTATCCCATGATCGACGCGGCCGTCACCGAGTCGACCGAAACAGACGTGACAGCGCTGTACGCCCTGGCGAAATTCGCGAGCGAGCGCGTTCTCGAGCACGCGGCGCGTGCGGCGAAAATGCCCCTGCTCGTCGTGCGCCCAACGGCCGTGTATGGCCCGGGCGATACGCACAATGGATACGGGCCCAACCGGTTCGTGCGCTCGCTTGTCAACGACAAGACGATTCGGCTGTTCGGCGACGGCGAGGAGACGCGCGACCACATCTATATCGACGATCTGGTGCGTACGCTGGCGGCATTGATCGCAGCGGACCAGAACGGCCTGTTCAACGTCGCCACTGGCACGAGTTACTCGTTCATGCAGGTCGCGGAAATCCTGCGCAACGTCGCGTCTTCGCCCGTCGAGATCGTCCGAACTCCGCGTCAGGGCACAATCACCCACCGTCGCTTCGATATCTCCCACCTGCGAGCCGCGGTCCCAGACCTCGAATTCACCCCATTGGAACAAGGTCTTGGGGCAACCCTGCTCGCGGCCGAGCGCCGGGTTGTAAGTGCTTGATGGCCGAACTCAACCTGCTGTACCGCTATCCGAAGTCAAAGCGAAACGTCGGCGCGCGACACGCGGAGCAGACATTGCAGCGCGACGTTGCGCTCCAGTTCGGACGAGAATACTTCGACGGCGATCGGTCTCAGGGTTACGGCGGCTACCGCTACGATGGCCGATGGGTTCCAATCGCCGAAACCTTCGCTGACCACTGGCGCCTGCGGCCAGGCGATCGTGTCCTGGATATCGGGTGTGCCAAGGGGTTTCTGGTCAGGGACCTGCTCGCGGTGTGCCCGGGCGTCGAGGTCGTTGGCCTGGACATTTCGGAGTACGCGCTCGAGAACGCCGAAGCCGAAGCCAGTGGTCACCTCGTGCGCGGCAATGCGGCCTGGCTGCCCTTCGCCGACAACAGCTTCCGCGCGGCGATCTCGATCAACACGATCCACAATCTCGAACGCTCTTTGTGCGTCGAGGCCGTGCGCGAGATGCAGCGTGTGTCCCCCAGTGGTGGATACATCCAGGTGGACTCGTATCGGACACCCGAAGAACGTGCGCTGTTTCTCGATTGGGTTTTGACCGCGAAAACTCACGACTATCCGCAGGGTTGGAAGGCCCTCTTCGAAGAGGCCGGCTATACTGGCGACTACTACTGGACCATCATCGAATAGTTTCTCCATGACTTGGGTTCGAGGCTTCTGAGGCGAACATGCTTGATTCATTGGATTCAACTCGGCTCGAAACACGTATCGACCTCAGTGCGTCACATGCGCGCTGCGCGCGGTTGCGAAAGCGGATCCTGGAGTTGTCGCAGGGGTTGTCCGCGATCCATATCGGCGGCGCGTTCTCCTGCCTCGAGCTGGTTGAAACAATCTATTTCTCACTCATGAAAAGGGACGCCAATGGACAGTTCATCGACACGTTTTTGTTGTCGAAAGGCCATGGTAGTCCTGCTCAATACGTCGTGCTCGAGGAGCTCGGGATTCTGAGTCATGATGATCTCGAGACGATGTGCAAGCCGAATGGTCGGCTGGGAACTCATCCCGATTACGGCTTGCCCGGCATCCAGGCCTCGACCGGCTCACTCGGCCACGGTCTCGCCCTGGGTATGGGCATGGCCCTGGCCGATCGAATTCACGAACTGGATCGGACGATCTACGTCGTCATGAGTGACGGAGAGCTGCAGGAGGGCTCCGTCTGGGAAGCCATGATGCTCGCGCCCACCCTTGGACTCTCGAATGTGGTGGCCTTCGTGGACTTGAACGACATGCAATCGTTCGGTCACACCAGTCAGACACATCCGAACTTCTACCCCGTGCTCGACAAAGTGCGCGCCTTTGGCTGGGAAGCCGTCGAGATCGATGGCCACGATCAGAGCGCCATTTTTTCAGCCGTAACTACACGCCGCGGCGCCTCGCCGTTCATGGCTATCGCCAGAACCACCAAAGGCAAAGGTGTCAGTTACATGGAGAACGTTCCCATGTGGCATTACCGATCGCCCTCACCAGCTGAGTACGAGCAGGCGCTCGCCGAGCTTTCGACGGCAGACGTATGAGAGACACGTTCGCACGTACCCTTTTCGAGGTCGCCACCACGAAGCCTGACGTGTTCATCGTGGTCGCCGACATTTCGCCAGCCGGCAGCATGGGTCCGTTCCGTGAGCAGTTCCCTCGACAGTTCATCAACGTCGGCGTGGCAGAGCAGAGCATGATCGGCTTGTGCGCCGGTCTCGCGTTGCGCGGATGCACTCCGTTCGCCTACACGATCGCGACATTTGCGATTTATCGAGCCTTCGAAATGGTGCGGGACGATCTCTGCTATCAGAACTTGCCCGTGACCGTTGTCGGCGTCGGAGGTGGAGTCAGCTACTCACTCCTGGGCGGCACACATCACTCTCAGGAGGACGTGGCCATCATGAGCGCGCTGCCGAACATGTCGATCATTGCGCCGTGTGATCCTCTCGAGACGCAGGCCGCGACGTGGGCGTCCGCGCTCTCCGCTGGCCCGGTCTACCTGCGGATCGGCAAGGCCGGCGAACCGTCACTGACGCACGACGCGGTCGAGCCGTTCGTCTTCGGCAAACTTCGCTGCCTGCGGCAAGGCTCAGACACCTGCGTGCTGTCGTATGGGCCGATTATGAAGATGGCGCTCGAAGTGGCGGACGGACTCGCGGCCAGCGGCCGAAGCGTATCGGTCGTCTCGGCGCACACCCTCAAGCCTCTCGATCGCGTCGGCCTCGAGCGGATTCTGCGCGAACACGAAGAGGTGGTCGTCATCGAGGAACACTCCCCACGCGGCGGGCTGGCAGCGCAGACAAAAGAACTGGCGTGGGAAATCGGCGCCACGTGCAAGCTCCAGACGTTCACCCTGCGGGACGAGTTCATTCACATGTTCGGCAGCCATGCCGACCTGCTCGCCGCACACGGGCTACGGCCCGATCGGATCCTGAGCGCCGTGCTCGCTCCGAACGCGGCACGCGCACGGTTCGCCGAGGCGTCCGCGATCAGCTGAAACGCGGCAACATAGCCGCGCGGTCATCATGCTGGGCATCACCAGAGTCCGTGCTGGCGTCCTCGCTCCTGAGGTCGCCCGACTGGAAGAAGGCAAACGCTCTGCGCGGCGACCAGGGCCCGCACTGCTCCTCGCGGTCTTCTTCGGCTCGCTGTATCTGCTCACGATGGGCGGCCACCTGGACTCCCCGGACGAGGAGCTGATGTTTCAGGCCACGCGCAGCCTCGTCGAGCGGGGCTCGCTCGACGTCGGGGACGCCGCGTCTCCAGAACGGCTCGCCTTCCCGGGCACGGACGGACGCACCTATGCCCCATACGGCCCCGTCTCGTCGGTGCTCAGCGTGCCGTTCTACGGCGTTGGAGTCGCCGCGGCGACGCTGGCGCCGCCGCGCTACGCCGAGTATCTCGAACGCCTCGCGGTCAGCCTGCGCGACGTGGTCGTTTCGACCGCCCTGTGCCTGCTCTTTTTTGCGACCGCTCGCCTGCTCGGGTACCTCGAACGCACGAGCTTGCTGCTCACTGTTGCGTTCGGTGGCGCCACGCTGATCTGGCCATATGCGAAATACACCTGGAGTGAGCCTGTCACCGCACTTTTCCTGTTGCTTTCGGTGTACGCGGCCATGCGCGCGGTGCGCGAGCGCAGCGAGCACAGCCCGCTCTGGTCGGTTCTGAGCGGCATCGCCGTTGGGCTGGCAATCGGTTCCAAAGTGTCAACGGCCGTGGTGGTGCCGGGGCTGCTGGCGTACCTCGGCTTGCGCCATCGGCGAATCGCCCTGCCCTTCGCAGCCGCGCTCGTGATGCCCGCACTCGGAGTTGCGGCAGTGGACGTCATGCGCTTCGGCAATCCACTGGACACCGGCTATCACCTCGACGGGCTGATCGATCTGACTCGGCCCGTCGGCATCGCCGGTCTTCTGATAAGCCCGAGCAAGAGCATATTCCTGTACGCGCCGATCATGGTCCTGGGCCTTATCGGCTTGACACGGTTGCCACGCGCCGAATCGATGCTGTTCGTCTTCATTGTCCTGAGCCACGTGCTGCTCTATGGAAGCCTGGCAATCTGGGCCGGTGACGCCGCGTGGGGCCCGCGTTACCTGGTGCCCGTCGTCGCATTCCTCGTCCTGCCCGCGGGCGCCGTGCTGCAAGACCACATGCGCGCCTTTGCCGCGCTGGTCGCTGCTGGCGTCGTCATCAACCTCGGCGCCGTGCTGCTCGACCAGCGCGTGTACTACATCTACTTGCTCGGCGCGGGGCAGCGGGATTCGGCCCGAGTGGAGGCGCTGCGTTGGGACCCCCTGTTCTCGCCGCCCCTGCTGCACTGGCGCCTGCTCGGCGGACGCTATGTGCGCTTCGTAAGGAATCTATCTGCGCCTGCCGCGCTGGAGTCTGGCGCGTACCAGTCCGACTTCCAGTTGACCGACGGCTTCCCAGCCTGGACATCTGGGGATGCGGTCGTGCACGTGAGCCAGCCTGCGCACATGCTGCTGCGCTATCGCGATTCGCGGCCACCCGGCGTCGGCGATTCTGACGTGCAGGTCGTGATCAATGGCGTGCGCGCCGCACTCACGCCTGTTCGTGACGAGGCCGACAACTTCTGGGATGTGACGTTCGATGTGCCAGGACGGGCGACACTGGACGTTCGTTCGACCACCTTCGTGCCCGCCCGCGATGCGCCGCCCTCGGTCGACGTCCGCCAACTCGGGATCCAGGTTCTGGGCATGACGGCGAACGGTGAGCCCGTCCGCATGGCGAACTTCCCACCGATGCCCGTGAGCGATGCACAGCCATGGACGTTCGAGCTGTCGACCTGGTTCTGGGCACCGTCGACTCACCTCGCGGACGTCTGGGAGTGGTACCTGTGGCTGTCGGGATTACCGCGCGCGCTCGTGCTGCTGGCGCTCGTGCCTGCCGCGGGCCTCGCCTGGTCGACGCGTGCGCTGCGTCAGGAACTGCTCTCAAACCGTTGATATACTGCCGGCCTCGTGCAGCTTGGCGAGCGTGGCACTGTTCCAAGTCTGCGGTCCCCGGATAGAGTCACCGCGCCCGTCGAGACCTGCGAACTGAGCATCGTCTTCCCGTGTCTGAATGAGGCTGCCTCGATCGGGGACTGCGTCCGTGAAGCGCTGAGCGCACTCCTTCAATTGGGCATCCGTGGAGAAGTCGTCGTCTGCGATAACGGCTCTACTGACGACTCGGCACGAGTGGCCTCGCAAGCCGGCGCGCGAATCGTGCACCAGGCTCGCCAGGGCTACGGCGCCGCGGTGATGGGCGGTATTCGCGCGGCTGAAGGCGAATACATCGTCATGCTCGACGGCGACGGCAGCTACGATCTCACTGCCCTCCGCCCGATGATTGAGGCGCTGCGAAACGGCGCGGATCTCGTGATGGGCAATCGTTTCCGCGGCCATCTCGCGCCGGGATCCATGCCGTGGGCGCACCGCTATATCGGCAGTCCCGTGCTGTCGGGTCTGCTCAACCTGCTGTTCGGGACGAGCGTGGGCGATGCCCACTGCGGCTTGCGAGCGTTCACGCGCGAGGCCTACCGCCGCATGGCCTTGAAGACGACCGGTATGGAGTTCGCGAGCGAGATGATCGCGCGCGCCGCGCGCATCAAGCTGAACATTGTCGAGGTCCCGGTCGACTACCACCCGCGGTTCGGTCAGTCCAAGCTGCGGCGCTTCCGTGACGCGTGGCGGCACGTGCGTTTCCTGCTCATGTACAGCCCGACATGGTTGTATCTGGCGCCGTCGGCGCTGTTGTTCGTGGTCGGCTTTGGACTGCTGATAACGCTCGCGTTTTCACCATTCCAGGCATTCGGACGCTCGTGGGACATGCACCTGGCCGCGGTGGCCAGCATGCTGTGCGTTCTCGGCACCCAGATCGCGTGGCTCGGGATTTCGGCGCGCACGGTCGCGGTGATCCATGGATTCGATCCGGAGGATCGCTTCCTGGAGTACTTCTTCCAAGTCTTCACGCTGGAGCGCGGGCTTGTGCTCGCCTTCGCTGTTCTGCTCGCGGGTGCGGGCATCGGGGCGTTCGTCATCATCCAATGGGCGGCGACTGGCTTCACGACCCTCGACGCGATTCGACCAGTGCTGCTGGCGGTCACGCTCGCCATCGTCGGGGTCCAGAGCACGTTCAACGCGTTTTTTCTGAGCCTGCTGAGCGTCGAGACTCGCGCCACGCCACTCCCGTAGCGCGGGATGCTCGCCGCATCGGTCTTGATTCCAACGCTCAATCCAGGCCGCCAGATCGAGGACGTGCTGTCGGCCATTTACGAGCAGCGTGGCGGGGCAGCATTCGAGGTCGTCATCGTCGATTCTGGTTCGTGCTCGGACGATCTGGAACGCATGCGACGGTTTCCCGCCCAACTGCACCAGATCCGCCCATCAGAGTTCGGTCACGGTCGCACGCGCAACCTGCTCGGCCAACTGTCTCGCGGCGAGGCGTTGCTATATCTGAGCCAGGATGCGCGACCTGCCTCGCCTGACTGGATGGCGACGCTCCTCCACGCGCTGGCGGCGCCGAACGCCGGGGGCGTGTACGCACGCCAGGTTCCACACGCGGACGCCGATCCGTTCATTCGTTACTTTCTCGACGTAACGTATGGGCCACGGGCGACGCGACGGCGGCTCAGGTGCGCCGACCGCGTTCACATCGACGACATCTTCTTCAGCAATGTCAGCTCGGCGCTCCGTCGCGAGGTCTGGACTCAGGTGCCGTTTCGCGATGACGTCCTGATGAGTGAAGACCAGTACTGGGCGTACGATGCCCTGCGCGCCGGGTATGAAGTGGTGTACGAGCCCGCGGCTCAGGTCCTCCACTCGCATAACTACTCGCTGCGGTCGCTGTACGCCCGCAACTGGCTGAGCGGCGCCAGTCTGCGCGGACTCATCACGGACTCGCGACCGGCCGTGTTACGGCGCGGCTTGCTCTACGTGCTGCGCGAGGCGGCGTGGCTCATTCGTGCCGGCGTGCCCGAGGCGCTGCCATACATGCTCGCCTACGAGGCCACCCGCTCGGCGGGGTTCGCGTTCGGTTCGGCGGGCGTGTTCGCCCCGATCAATCGGCCGTAGGTAAGGCCAGCTCGTTCCAGATTTCGCGAACCGTTCTGGCGATGTAGGCCAATTGGTCTGGGCTCACCGACGGGTGCACGGGCAGCGAAAGAACTTCGGCCGCGGCCCGTTCAGTCTCAGGCAGCTGGACAGGCGGATACCCCAGACGCAGATAGCTCTTCTGTTGATGCACCGGCAGCGGATAGTACACACGCGTTTCGATGCCTCGTTCGCGCAACGCGGATGCGAGCTCCGCGCGACGCCCGGGGACGCGCAGTGTGTACTGATGGAATGCGTGTCGCGCGCCCGGACGCACCACCGGTGTCGGCAGCCCCGCGAGCTCTCGATCGAGAAAGCGGGCGTTGGCCATGCGCTGCGCATTGAATCCAGATAGCCGCTTCAGTTGCTCGATACCAATTGCGGCCTGGATATTGGTCATCCGGAAGTTGAACCCGAGCTCGTCGTGTACGTAGGTCTGGCTCTGGCCATGGTGCCGTAACCTGCGCGCCGCATCCGCGATGCCGACATCGTCGGTCGTGATCATGCCGCCTTCGGCGGTGGTCATGTTCTTGCTCGGATAGAAGGAAAAGCAGGCGGTGCCAAAGCTGCCAGCCTTGCGGTCGCCGATGGCTGCGCCGTGTGCCTGACAGGCGTCCTCGATCAACACCAACCCTCGCCGCTGACAGATGTCTTCGAAAGCGACAAGGTCCGCGGGGTGACCGTACAGGTCCACGGGCATGATCGCCCTGGTGCGGGGTGTGATCAGCGCTTCGACCCGATCGGGGTCGAGGGTAAAGGTTTCCGGGTCGATGTCGGCGAAGATTGGGCGAGCGCCGACGTACAGAATTGTGCTGGTGGACGCCATGAAGGTGAAGGCGGTCGTGATGACTTCGTCGCCTGGGCCGATGCCGTGCGCGAGTAGCGCAAGATGTAGCGCAGACGTTCCGGACGAGGTCGCCACCGCGTGGCGTACTCCGCACATGTCGGCAAAGCGAGCCTCGAATTCGGCGACCCAGCGGCCCTGGATCAATTCGCCAGATTCGAGCACGGCCTTGACAGCCATAAGCTCCTCGTCCCCGAGGACTGGTCGTCCGATCGGGATCATGGGCGCGACCACGCTGCTCACGGACGCGGAGTGTATCCAATGGACAGGCGATCTTGGCGGAGGGTCCAAGGGCGTCGCCTGCACCCCGCGTAGCAAAGCGGAGCGCGGGCCTTGAAATTCCTTTGTTAACTCCCCCGCTCCGAGCTCCGAGGGAGAGGGGGCTGGGGGGTGAGGGGGGATTGTTGACTCCACGTACACTCAGGGCGTCTGGTAGCCCATGACGTCCAACACGACCTGCGCGCTGCCCGCCGCGTTCTCCACCGTTCCGACATAGATACACACCTGGCCGTTCGCCCCGAGTGGCATCAGTGCCGTGTTGGCGACGGCGTATTCGTGCAGGTCGAAATTGACCGTTGAGGTGCTCGGCACCGACTGTCCCGCTGGGTAGACGGTGACCCACCCGTTGCTGCCCGAGCCGACAACCGTGACGTTCAGCACAGCCAGCTGAGCATTGCTCGGGACTGATCCCTGCCCGGCTACCGGAGTGCAGCGAGTAGCGCCGTTTGGAATCGCGCCGCCACTGGAACGTGTGTCGAGCACGCGTTGTGGTGTGCCCAGCATCGGCAACCGCGTCTCGGCCGCGGTGGTCTCATACCCGAACGCGTCCAGAACGATGTGTGCGCCACCCGAAGCTCCGTTGACTGTCCCAACCTGCACGCAAACTTGACCGCCCGCGCCCACTCCGACGAGCGTTTCATTGGCCACCGCGTAGACGCTCGGATCGAAGTTGACCGTGGAAGTCGCCGGTGCTGTCTGGCCGGCCGCATAGATGGTCAGCCAGCCGCGCGTGCCATAACCGACTGCCGTGACATTGAGCAGCACCGCGCCAGCGTCGCTGCCGATCCCGGGCGTCCCCGTAACGGTGAAGCAGCGCCCTGAACCGGTTGGGACCGGCGCACCACCGTTGGCGCGAGTGTCGGCGACCCTCTGCGGGGTGCTGAGGAGCGGCATCGCCGCGGCTGAAGCACTCGGAATGTAGGCGGTCACATCCAGGAGTACGTGCGCGCTTCCGGCGCCAGGGATGACCGTCCCAACAGCCGCGCACACCTGGCCGTTGCTCAGCGGAATGATGCTGCCGTTTGCAACGGCATACACAGCAGGATCGAAGTTCAACGTCGACGTGGTCGGCGCGACCTGGCCAGCGGGATAGATCGTGATCCAGCCCTGGGACGAGTAGCCAATGGCGGTCACGTTCAGCACGACGCCGGCGGCATCGACTGGAATGCCGGCCTGGCCCGCGATAGCAAAACAGCGCTGCGAGCCACTTGCGATAGGTCCGCCGGAGCTGCGCGTATCCGCAATGCGCACCGGGGCGGCCAGAGGTTGGACGACGGCAGCCGGAGCGGGCGCGCCCGTGGGTGTCGCCGGCGCAACGGCGGCGGCCGCGTCGATGCGCCCGTACGTCCAGAGGCTGCCCGTCTCTGGGATCTTGTCGGCCGTCGAGAACATGCGGTCGCGTACCGCCCACGCGCTGCTGCCGTAGGTCGAGCTCCAGACCAGCGCCGCGAGCGCGGAGACGTGTGGCGCCGCCATCGACGTACCGCTGAGCGAGGCGTACAGGTTTCCGCCGTTGTCGGCAGGGTTGACGGTGGACACGATATTCACGCCGGGCGCGGCGAGGCTGACGTTTGCGCCGAAATTGGACCAGTTCGGCTTGGCGTCGTTGGAATCCGTGGCGGCGACGGCGATGACGTTGTTGCAGCTACCCGGTGATGCGGCCCCGCTGGTGCCACTGTTGCCGGCGGCGGCGACGACGACCACACCTTTGTTCCAGGCGTAATTGACCGCCTGCTGCATTCCGGTGTCGCAGGCAATCGGCGCCCCAAGGCTCATGTTCACGACGTTTGCGCCGTTGTCGGCGGCCCATTCGATGCCCGACTCCACGTCGGACAGGAACCCGCTCCCCGTGTCGTCGAGAACCTTGCCGTTCAACAGGTGTGCGCGAGGCGCGACACCTGCGACTCCCACCCCATTGTCGATAATGGCCGCGATCGTGCCGGCCACGTGTGTGCCGTGGTTGCACAGGTCGTCAGTGGTCCCGGCCGCCGAGAAATTGGACTCGAGGACCACCTGGCCATTGAGGTCGGGATGGTTGCTGTGAACGCCACAGTCGAGCACCGCGACAGCGGCATTGTTGCCTTCGGTCGTGTCCCAGGCGGTCGGAGCAGAGATCTTCGGAAGGTCCCACTGCTGCGGGAACAACGGGTCGTCAGGTGTGAGCGTCAACGACACCACGTGGTCGGGATATGCGTCCACAACCAGTGGCGACTGCTTGAGCTGTGCGGCGACGGCGGCCGCGTTGGCCGAAAGGACTCTGACAACCTCGCGACTACCACCATGATCACTGCGCAGCAATTGCGCGCGGACGGACTGGCGCAACCTCGCGCGCGCCACGGAATCGGCGGTACCGGCCGCGTCGTAGACGATGATCAGTCGGTCGGGTGATACGTCAGCGGCACGCTTTGCACGCTGGAGGTCGATGACTTTTTGAGCAGGATCATCTGTCGGGGCTGGTTGCGACTGTACGGAGTCGACCATCGCGAGGCTCGCGAGCACGGCGAGGGCGACCACCGCGGCCGACATCCGGCGCGCGCGCCACCAGACCACAAAGAGGTTATACGCGAGGCGCAGTTAGCTCATGCAAGGCGTTCTGGTAAGCAATGGTTACCGAAGGTTGAGGTTATCGCGATGCCGACTGGCTCGCGGCGGCGGCTGAGGTGGTACCACCGCCCGGCTCCACCATGCGCGCGTCCGATGGCGGCCAGTAACGCACCCACGCACGACCGATCAGGTGGTCGGTTGGCACCAGCCACCCCGTGTGTGAGTCGAAGCTATCCGGACGATTGTCGCCGAGGACGAAATAGCTGTCCTCCGGGATCTCGAGCGGAATCCCATCGGTTGGATAGATGTAGTCGGCAGCAAAGCGTATATACGGCTCGTTGAGTGGTTCACCGTTTACAAAAACGGTTCCATCCCGAATGAGAA
>JAFAPL010000075.1 GCA_019247135.1 Chloroflexota bacterium
CAACTTGATTGCCTGAGCTGATCGAGCGCCAGCCCGCGTGACGAATTCGCCTCACTCCTATCTATTCTTGCGACGATTGCGCAGCTCTTGCCTCCAGCATTCTTCAACTTGCAACTTGATTGCCTGGGCTGATCGAGCGCCAGCCCGCGTGACGAATTCGCCTCAGTCCTATCTTTTCTTGCGACGATTGCGCAGCTCTTGCCTCCAGCATTCTTCAGCTTGCAAGTTGATTCCCTCGGGCTGATCGAGCGCCAGCCCGCGTGGCAAGTCGCCTAAGTAATCAGATACCCAAGCTGCGCGAGCCACTCGCGCGTTGCTCCGAGTATGACCCGCGGCTTTGTCTGTAGCTCGGCGATGCTCGAAGAACCGGTCAGAAACAGCGCCGTGCGCAGCTCGGCCTTGAACTGACCGATCCACCCATCGACAGCAGCGTCACCCTCCAGCGCTGCCTGCAATAGAGGCCTCGCGACACCGACAAGCGTCGCGCCGAGCGCCAGCGCCTTGGCTGCATCCAGCCCGGTCCGGATGCCGCCCGTGGCGATGATCGGCAGGCCTGCCTCACGCGCCGCAACGACGGACACCGGCGTTGGCACGCCCCAATCGCGGAAGACCTCGCCCAGGCGCGAAAAGACGTCGACCCCCTGAGCTGCCGCGCGCTGTCCCTCGATGGCGGCGAAGCTCGTCCCGCCGACGCCGCCAACGTCCAGCGCCGCTACCCCGAGCTGGCGTAGTCGCAACGCGGTCGAGCGCGACATGCCCGCGCCCGTCTCCTTCGCGATCACCGGCACACCGACCGCCCGCACGAGCGCGGAAATGGCATCCGAGCAGCCCACCGCGTTGCGCTCGCCCTCTGGCTGAACGCTCTCCTGCAGGAAATTCAGGTGCACCGCCAGCGCGTCCGCGCGGATCATCCGCACGGCCTCGCCAACCTGGTCAACAGACAAGGCCGACGCTCCGCCCTGCGCGATCAACTGCGGCGCCCCGATGTTTCCGATCAACAGCGCCGTCGGCGCCTCGCGACGCACCACGCTGTACGTATAGGCCAGATCGGTTCGGCGCAGCGCGGCGCGTTGACTGCCAACGCCCATGGCCAGTCCGTGGCGCTCGGCCGCGCGAGCAAGCACCGCGTTGACGTCGTGCGCGGTCGAGTGGCCGCCGGTCATGCCGGCAATCAACAGTGGCAAGCGCAGGCGTCGGCCGAACAGGTCGCAGCACAGGTCGACGTCGGCGGCATCGGTCTCGGGTAGCGCCTCGTGGACGAGGTGGACATCGTCCCACCCGGGCCCGGAGCGCGCGTCCACGTCGCCGCTGGCCGACAGCCGCAAGTGGTCGGCTTTGCGCTGCTCGACGATCTGATCCTCGTCCACAGTCATATTCTCGGCCAAGGCACACCCCGCTATAATGCTCCAGAAGATTCAAATCCAATGGAGTCGAACAAGCTCACGCCGAATGCGGTGGTCGCCGTCGACGTGGTCGTCTTTACCCTCCGACCCGCCGCCCACATCGAAGACCGCTGGCAAGTCCTCCTGGTCCGCCGCGACGAGCCGGCCTTCGGCAACAAGCTCTCGCTCCCCGGGGTCCTCGTCCGCGCCGACGAAACCTTCGACGCTGCCGCACGACGCGCCCTCCAGACCAGGGCCGGCCTCGATGCTCGTGACTGGTACCTCGAACAGCTCGGCACGTTCGGCGACCCGGACCGCGATTCACGTGGTCGGGTCGTCTCGGTCGCCCACGTCGCGCTCGTGCGCAGTGATGAGCTCGACCTGGTCCGCGGCAGCGGCGTTCGCTCGATCGACTGGGTACCCGTACGCCGCCTGCCGGCGGAGACGCTCGCCTTCGACCACGCCGACATGCTGCGGGTGGCCATCAATCGGATCCAGGCCAAGCTGCGCTACTCGTGGGTTGCCTTCCAGCTCATGCCCGACGAGTTCACGCTCTCGGAGCTGCGCGCGGCGTACTCGGCGATTCTCGACCCGTCACTCGAGCGACTGAACACCAGCAACTTCAGAAAGGCTTTTTCGGCGCTGTTCGCGACCGAGACGCTCGTGCCCGTCGGACAGCGGGCATCGATCAAGAAAGTAGGCCGGCCCGGCGAGCTCTACCGCTTCGTCGGTCCGATCACTGGCACGCGGACTCGCGAGCTGCGCTGGGACAGCTCCGTGTCGCGGCCCCATCACCCACTCAGGGAGGTGCGTGAAGCATGACTGTTCTGGACCCGGTCCGTTCGCCGACGTTCTCACTGAGCGGCGACGTGGAGAACGTCGTCGAACGGGCTCTCGCGGAAGACATCGGACGTGGAGACATCACGACCGAAGCCACGGTCCCACCCGAGGCCGTCGCCACGGCCGAAATTCTTCAAAAAGCGCCGGGCGTCCTGTGCGGGCTGCCGGTGGTGAAAACCGTCTTCGGCCGCCTCGATCACCGCGTCCAGCTTGCGCCGCTCGCCGACGAAGGCTCGTTCGGCGACCGCCGCGTCATCGCGCGCATCGAGGGTCCAACGGCCGCGATCCTCAGCGGCGAACGAACGGCGCTCAACTTTCTCCAGCGTCTGTCGGGCGTCGCGACGGCGAGCCGCAAGGCGTGCGAGCTCGTTCAGGGCACCGGTGCGCACATCATCGACACGCGCAAGACCACACCGGGTATGCGCGTCCTGGAGAAATATGCGGTCCGAGTCGGCGGGGCGCAAAACCATCGCGCCGGACTGGACGACGGCTTCCTCATCAAGGAGAACCACATCCGCGCCGCCGGCGGCATCACATCCGCGGTCCACGCGGCGATGCGCCGCGCGGCGCCCGGCCAGATCGTCGAAGTTGAGGTCACCACTCTGGACGAGCTGGACGAAGCGCTGCGCGCCGGCGCTCCGCTGATCTTGCTCGACAACTTCTCCGTCGAGGGTCTGCGGCGCGCGGTCGACCGTACGGCGGGCCGTGCGCGGCTGGAAGCAAGCGGCGGAGTCACCCTCGACAACCTCAAAGCCGTTGCTGCCACCGGCGTGGACTTCATCTCGCTTGGCGCGCTGACCCACTCCGCCGGCGTGCTCGATTTCTCACTGGAGGTGCTTCGATGAGCACCGAACTGCAGACTGCCGTCAGACGTCTGGCCCAGGAGCGCGACGCGGTCATCCTGGCACACAACTACCAGGTGCCAGAGGTGCAGGACGTGGCCGACTTCGTCGGTGACTCGCTCGGTCTGGCGATCGAAGCGTCGCGCTCCTCAGCGTCCGTCATCGTGATGTGCGGTGTCTATTTCATGGCCGAGACGGCCTGCATCCTGAATCCCGAGCGCATCGTGCTCAGCCCCGATCCATCTGCCGGCTGTTCTCTTGCTGATTCCATCACCTTGCGCGACCTGCGCGCGTGGAAGGCCGAGCACCCCGACGCGGTCGTGGTCAGCTACGTCAATACGACCGCCGACATCAAGGCCGAGTCCGACTACTGCGTGACCAGCGGCAACGCGGAGGCTGTGGTGCGCTCGATCCCGCTTGATCGTGAGATCCTGTTCTTGCCCGACCAGTTTCTCGGCGCCTGGTTAAAGGAGCGCACCGGACGCTCGAACATGCACATCTGGATGGGCGAGTGCCACGTGCACGCCGGCATCCGACCTTCCGAAGTGCGCGCCCGGCAGTCCGAGTTTCCCAAAGCAGACCTGCTGATTCATCCTGAGTGTGGCTGCACGAGCGCCTGCGTCTGGGCCAACGGACGCGGACTGATGAACCCCAACACGTACGTGCTGTCGACCGAGGGCATGCTGCGACATGCCGCCACCTCCGCTAACGAGACGTTCGTCGTCGCGACCGAGACCGGCATTCTTCACCGCCTGAACCGGGAGCTTCCCGACAAACGCTTCGTCGCTGCTGACGACGCCGCCGTGTGCGGCTACATGAAGCAGATCACGCTCGACAAAGTCCACCGAACCCTGCGCGACCTCGCGCCGCGTGTCGAGGTTGCGCCGGAGGTTGCTGCCCGCGCCCGAGTTGCCGTCGACCGCATGCTCGCTGTGCACGTCTGAGGGCTACAATGCGCGCCCCATGAAGCTCGGCCTATCGATCGAGATTCAAGAAGGCCTCTCCTATGCCGAAACCCTCGCGCTGACGCGCGCCGCGGAGGACCTCAGCTTCGAAACGTCGCTGCTCGCCGAGCATTACTACCCGTCAGGTCGGGCCGATCTGTACCCGGGTGGACACGGCGGCCGCACGTCCGCAGACGCCTGGGTCTACCTCGGCGCGCTCGCCCGCGACACCTCAAAGATCCACCTCGGCACGCTGGTCAGCCCCGTCACCTTCCGTCACCCGGCCGTCCTGGCAAAGATGGGCGCCACGCTCGACCACGTCTCGAGCGGCCGGCTCGAGCTCGGCATCGGTGCTGGCTGGTTCCAGACCGAGCACGAAGCCTTCGGCTTCAATTTTCCGCCCCCACCACGACGGGTCGATCTCGTCGAGGAGCAGCTGGCCATCATCAACGGCTTGTGGTCACAGGATCCATTCACCTATGAGGGCCAGGCCTACCAGCTGCGGGAGGCACACTTCACTCCGAAGCCCGTCCAGCAACCCCGGCCCAGGATCGTCGTCGGCGGCAGCGCGTCCGCCACGCGCCTGCCCAGGCTCGCCGCGCGGTTTGGTGACGAGTACGTGATCACCAACCCGTCATACGACCAGTGCCGCAGCGTGCGCGGCTTGCTCGACAGAGAATGCGAACGCCTCGGTCGAGATCCCGCCACGCTGGACCTGTCGGTGTTCATCGCGCTCTGCGTCGCGCCGACTGCTGAAGCGGTCGCCAAGACCGTCGAGGTCTTTCAGCGTACGAACCCGCAATACACACGCATGCTCGATGGCCGGGAGAACTGGATCGCGGGCACACCAGAAGAAGCGCAGGAGCGCCTGGCGCACCTTGGCGCCGTCGGCATCGCGCGCGCCTTGCTCTCGGTCAACTGCGACCTGCATCGTGAGATGCTGCCGCTGGTCGCTGAAGCCGCCCTGACCCACTAAACAGCACCGCCGCTGGCGGCTGCCAACGGATGCCGCCTCAAGAACTCGAGCACGGCCGCGTT
>JAFAPL010000722.1 GCA_019247135.1 Chloroflexota bacterium
GATCGGATCAGCGGGCATCGGACCGCAGGGGCTCCTGGTGCTCGCGTGCGACGCACAGGTCGGGGCAACCACACGTGTGCGGCGCGCGACCGATGTGCGCCTGGTCGGCGGCGGTGGGACCGACATGCGCGTCGGCATTGCCGCTGCCGAGGCATCACATCCGCGCCCCGACGTTGTGGTGGTGCTGACCGACGGGTACACGCCATGGCCGTACCGACCGACCCGCGCGCGCCTGGTGGCCGCCATCATCGGGGGACAGTCAGCCGCCCGTGCAGTTCCCGAATGGGCAAGCAGCGTGGTCGTCCCCGCAGCATGAACCAAACCTCCGAACCTCACGACCCGGCTGCACCCATGTTCGTTGTGGCAGCTCCGTTGGCCGAATACGCCGATCAGATCCTTCTGTCTACGGGGCTCCACGTGGAAGATGCGCTGCTGATCGCGAGTGGACAGCTGCAGGCTTCACCGGAGCTGCAGCCTCTCGCACGGGCGCTGCGCGCCGGCTGGGGCGCGGCGGACCTGAGATGAGTGTGGCGCTGTTTGACCTGGGTCAGCGGCTCCGCGCTGCTGCCGAATCCCGACCGGTCGCCAGGTCCACCTACGCTCCCGTCCTGCCGCCCGTCAATCCGGTAGCCGTCACCATTTCTGGATCCGGCGATCGCACCCTGCTGCGAGCAACAGACGGAGTTCGGCAGTTCAACGCCACTGGCGAAGCAGCTCTGGCGGCGCTGAACCAGCTCAATGTCAGCGTCTCCTCTGACGCGCGCACACTGATCGTGGCGGATCGAGACGCACTGGCGCACTTGCTCGAGCTGGCACACGCGGTCGATCCGGCAGGCGACTATGCAGACTCAGCAGCAGTTATCGCCTGGTGGAGTCAGCGGGCCGACCATCCGGGCACCGGAGCCGTGCTGGATGTTGTCGCAGCCTGCTCCGCCCGGTGGGTGCTCGGCGTGCCGCCGGCGCACGAACGCGAGCTGGCCATATGGCGGCGCTGGCTCGGGGTTGCCGATCCTGATCCGCAAGGCCTGCTCGATCTCGCCGGGGCTGTGTCGGCCGGCACGACCCTCCCAGGCCTGGATGCTCTGGCTGAAGAGGACCGCGTCAGCTGGGATGCATTTGTCGCGCGCATGACCGATCCAACCTCCACCTGGCACTGGCGCCGCGGAGATAACCGCCGCGAGGCGGCACTCGGACTGGCCAGCCGCTGCGACGCCGCCGAGCTGTACGAGAGTCTGCGCCTGGGTGACCCGCTGGTGGCTACCCGCGAGTCGTTTGGTGGCACGGTGGTGAGCGGCATCATCACCGCGCTGCCGTCGCGCTCGGTCGTCGAGATCACACTGGATCAGCTCACCTGCCGTTTGCGCGAGCAGACCGCGGTTGAAGGCTTCGCCGGCTATCCACGCGATCTCCCGCCTGCCCTGAGTGGTACTCCGCTTATACGCGGTCAGGTGCTGGCAACACGGGTGACCTCAAACGAACAACTGGTTGTCACCATCGGCGATGCCATCCTCCGCTCACTGTCCATCAAGCAACACGTCACCCTGCGACCACGCTCGATTGACCCGCGCCAGCAGCGCAGCGGACGGCAGGAGCTGCATCGCCGCTACGCCGCGCGCCGCTCCTGGTTGTCAGGCGGCGCGGCACCCAGTCCGCGCCGCAGAGATGTGCCGCTCGACGTGGTGATCAGCGCTGCTGAGTAGGCGGCGTTATTCGGTAAGCACCAGCATGCGGACACTTCCTGAATCCGTATCTGCACAGTCCCGTTCGGCACCGCTGCCAACCCCCATTCCGACCGCCGCCGCACCGCACGAAACCGATCCCACGCTCGCGGCCACGCTGTTCGCCGCTTGGTCGGGCGATCCAGCGGTCGTGGTCGCCTCTCCGCCCGGGGCCGGCAAAACCCGGCTCGTGGTCCACCTCGCGGAGCAGCTCCAGCGGCGGGCTGGCCTCAGGATCGCGATCGCCGCCCAGACTCGCACGCAGGCAATGGACGTGACCAACCGCGCGGCAGCGGTCGGCGCCAGCGTCGCGCTGCTCGGCTCGCGCGAGTCGCGTCGGCCGGCAGGCCTTGATTCACGGGCCAGGCACCTTGAAGGCGTCGCCTATCTCCGTAGCTGGCGCGGCATCGTGGTCGCTACGACCGCCCGCTGGCTGTGGGTGAACGAGCGCGAGTTCACGGCAGATGTGTGCATCGTCGACTTTTCTTCTCGCCCTCATCACGTACTCCATGTTGGTTCAGGACCGCGAAAGTTAGTGTGGCGTACACACGTCCAATGTGTGTACGCCATAGTGATGCGACGTTGTCAACGAAGGCGCAATTGGGCTTTGCTAACCAGATGTGCGTCCGGAGCGCACGAGGTTGAGGATGATCTCTATGACCTGATCGATAGGGGCGCTGGTGTCCACTTCCAACGATGCGGCTCGTCTCAGCATCGGCTCGACGGTTTGTTGAAGCCGGAGTACCCGTGCGAGCTCGTCCGGATGCTTTCCGTATGGGTTGGTTGTTCGGCTAGCCAGCCGCTCACTGATCATGTGAGGAGGCGCACTGAGCAGGATGATGTGATCGAATTGCGAATAAAACTTTACCTGGTTCGTCTTGCAGCCGCTGACGAATAGAACGTCGGCATCCTCCGCCGATAGCAAGCATTGAATGCGGTCTTCGCGCCATACCCAATCCGGGTCGCCCGTTGCGCCGGACGGTCCGGAGTCGCCGATGATGTTCACCCATTCGGACCATCTGTCGGCGTCCGTGTCAATCGCCTTGTATCCAAGTGCGGCGAGCGCGCGGATCAACGTGGACTTGCCCGTTGCCGACATTCCTGTGAGGAGCACCCGCTTCACGTCAGCAGGATAACGGAGGTCCGCTCTTGACCTTTTGGCAGCAGGCACGGCACCTAGCCGATGCCGCCTGTTCGACCCACTTGTGGTATCTTCCGAACAAGTGTTCTACGCAAGGGGGCTGGTGCAACGACGTGGCGTTTGCAGAACTGAAGCCAAGGCATGGACTTCGCGTCCAACTCGTCAGCCATCGCGATGGACGACGCTCGTACGTGGTGCTCGACGTTTTCAGCGGTTTAGTCCACAGCCGAGCGGACAAATTCCTGTCGTCGTTTGGCGAAGGAACACAGCGGACGTACGCCTACCATCTCGTTGACCATCTTCGCTGGCTGGCCGCGAATGGCTATCGCGAGGACAGCATCACCATCCAGGACCTCTTGCGCTATCTGGCGTTGTGCGGCAGCCAACACTACGGTCCGCTCGGATCGCCCTGGCGCGCGGATGCCCTGGGCGACAGCGCTCTTGCGGTGCGCACGACGTGCCTGAAGGGCTATTACCTTGACCTGACGACGCGAGAGCAGGTGAGCGCCGAACTCCGCGCGGCGCTGTCCATCAGGCGCCTGCCCAACA